>DAOVCL010000137.1 GCA_030670005.1 Candidatus Zixiibacteriota bacterium
GGCGCAATCCGAGCGTGCGGAGGATTGCGGAGCGCCATAGGGTCGGTGAGACCCTCTGGAGAAGTTAGCGACCGCAAGGGAGCTAAGTTCTTTTTCTGTGTATGTATTGCCAACCCTGAACCGGCAGAACCCTTGTTTTACTACAGCCAGATCATGGGATCTAGAGATCGGCTATCTCCTGCTCTTTGTCGATGTTATCATCCACAAAAGGTTGTAGTCTTCGATAACTACAGGGGTCAGGGATCAGCTGCCAGGTATTCGTCAGTTGCCAATTGCTACGATTTGCCTTGATCTCTGTTTCCTGATCCCTGTAGACTGATCCTTAGATGATGTGGATGGTATGATAGAAATCTTTAGTAACTTCTTCGAAATCATCCCGATAAGTCTTGAGTGCCAGGGGGAGATAATTCATTATGTCCTCTGCGGTAATCCCATCTTCTCCCTTCTCCCTGGCGGCCAAATCTCCAGAAAATCCGTGCATAAAGACCCCCATCCTCACACTGTCTTGCGGGGATAGTCCCAGACCAAACATAGCGGCGATGGTGCCAGTCAGGACATCCCCTGATCCGGCTGTGGCCATACCCGAATTCCCGCTAAGATTGATAAATACCCTCTCATCTGGATAGCCTATAAGTGAATGCGCCCCCTTTAAGACGATAACTGCACTCAAATCCCTTGCTGTCTTCTGCAGGATTTCTATTTTATTCTTAGATATCTGGCTTATGCTTTTCTCGGTGATCCGGGACATTTCACCTAAATGAGGGGTTAAAATTAGCTCTGCCTTCCTTCCCCTGATTATCTCTAAATCCTTGGAAATAGCGGTAATCCCGTCTCCATCAATGAGCAATGGCTTTTTTACCTCTTTGGCCAGTTCCCTGACCAATTCCTGGGTGGCCTCATTTAATGAGAGACCGGGGCCCAGCACAACCATATCCATCTTCTCAGAGAGCTCCAGCAGATTGTCTTTGTTCTGGGGAGAGATGCTGCCAGATGGGGTCTCCTCCTGAGGGAGAAGAACTATCTCACTGCCTTTATTTGCTAAGAACGATGAAATAGATTTGGGTGTGGCCAGTCTGGAGTATCCACCTCCTGCTTTCAAAAAGGAAAGAGTGGAGAAATATGGAGCTCCCAGATAACTTGCGGCGCCGGCGATGAAGAGGACCTCACCGAAATCCCCTTTATGGCCGGCTGGGGCTCTCTGCGGAAGTTTGATGGGGTCATTTGTCTCTACCTTTATTGTGGTTGAATTATAAAGCGACGGAGGAAAGGATATATGGGAAACCCACAGTTTTCCACCCATCTCATATCCAGGATAGAGCAGATTTCCTGGCTTGGGAAGGCCGTAGGTTATGGTATGGTCAGCATTTACGGCTATGCCCATTACTTCTCCAGTGTTACCATTTATGCCGGAAGGGATGTCAATACTAATCACCTTCTTCCCGCTCTCATTTATCAACTGGATTATGGCTCTATATAGGCCTCCAACCTCTTTCTCCAGACCTGTTCCCAGGATGGCATCCACCACAGTTGTAGCTTGGAGGAGGTCAGATTTTATAAATTCCGGCGATTCAACCCGTTGAACCTCTATGGGAAGCTTGGATATGATCTCGAAGTTCCTCTTCGCCGCCCTCTTAAATTTGGACTCATCGCCTAGAAGGAGGACTTTGACCCTTCCCCCATTGGAATGGATCTTTCTGGCCACGACCAGCCCATCTCCACCGTTGTTGCCAGTGCCGCAGAATATAAGAAAATTTTGTTCTCCTAAATCCGACTCATTTAATATAGCAAAATAAGCGGCCTGACCTGCATTTTCCATCAGGATCACCTCGTCAATACCAAATTCCTCAATTGCCCGCTGGTCTAAATCCCTCATCTGGCTAACACTGCTTACCTTCATCCCTCGCCCCCTTCTATTATTCATTTATTCCCTGTGGTGTCAGGAGTTACCTCCTGACACAAAATCTATGTCCACTTCTAACACACCCTCCTTCGTCTTCAGAGAATAATTCCTGGCAGAAGAGTAGGGATAATCCTCAGGCTTCTTAACAAGCCCAGCCCTAACTGGGTTATTATGAATATAGTTGAATTTCACCCAGAAAGTCTTTTCTTGATTCAGGTATAAATCATCAAACCTGTCTTCCCATATTTTAAATTTTTGCTTCCGTCGGGAGGTAACTCCCGACGGCACAGAGGATTTTGTGGTGTCAGGAGTCCCTGTGGTGTCAGGAGTCCCTGTGGTGTCAGGAGTCCCTGTGGTGTCAGGAGTCCCTGTGGTGTCAGGAGTTACCTCCTGACACCTCTCAATTCTTAGTGAGTCTAATAAATCAAATGCTTTATCCTCCTCTAATTGCTTTCTGATTTTGTAAGCAGTAAATTTCTTGAAATCACGCATAATATCGGATAATGTAGTTCCCTTCTGCACAAATAGTATCAAATGCACATGCGAACTCATTGCTACATAGGCTATAACCTCAAAATTATACTTCTGCTTGAGGAATCTTAAGCTTTCCAGAATTATGCGATAATATTTTTCCCCTAAAAGAAGTCTCCTTTGTTCATGAAAGCCTGTTGTGCAAAAGAAGAGTCCTCCTTCTTTACCGAATAAGCTCCTTTTCCTCAGTGGCATGGTTCAAACGCTGTCAGGAGGTAACTCCTGACAGCACTCTGTTAAGGTTCGCTCCGTTCCGACGGGATTCCTGGCGGAAGAGGTGACTCCCCACATACAGAAAGTCCTGTGATGTCAGGAGTTACCTCCTGACACCTACTGTGTCATAGCTTGGTTTCATATATGCGGTATCTCTTGTATATTTTGGCTCCCAGATCATTTAAGGCCCTATTCATAAGCAAATTATCTTCTAATATCCAGGAGAGTTCCCCCCTTATATAACCTTTTTCCACCCCCCTGTCAAATGTCTCTAAGTAGAAGATGAGATCAATCCCCCTCTTCTGATACTTGTGCACCACCCCCATTGTGAGCACCCTAGTAGCATCGATCCTCCTGGCATACCAGAGGAGCTTGAAAAGTCCCCAAGGAAAGAGCCTTCCATTTACCCTCTTTAGGGCTTGATTGTAGTCGAAGAGGGCCATAGAGAAGCCTGCTGGTTCACCATTTACCTCGGCGATAAGCACCAATTCGGGGACCACCAGCCTCTTCAGATCCTTGGCCAAGTGATCGAACTCTTCATCTGTCATCGGGACGAACCCCCAGTTTTTACTCCAGGCCTGATTATAGATTTGCTTTACAAGCTTAACCTCATCCTCAAACCTCTTCAGATTGATCTGACGGATGTGTAGCCCTTCCCTCTCTTTCACCTTCTCTGCCACCCTTCTCATCCTTTCTGGAGGTTGTTGGCTGTGGTCTATGAGATAAGCATAAAGGTCTTTAGCCTTTTTTAAGCCGTACTTCTCCAGAAGTTCCAGGTAATAAGGTGGGTTATAAGGCATCATAATCATTGGACTGGAATCAAATCCCTCGACCAAAATGCCACACTCGTCATTGGTAGAGAAGTTCATCGGCCCTCTCATTACTTCCATCCCTCTCGCCTTTAGCCAGGAATGGGCCTGATCTAAGAGCTTTTGGGCTATAGGATATTGAGGTTGGGCTTCGAAGAAGCCAAAGAAACCAGTCTTCTCCTTATGAAAACGGTTGTGATTATGGTTGATCAGAGCTGCTATCCTTCCCACCGGCTTCCCACCCTTAATGGCTAAGAAGAGCTGGATCTGAGAGTGACGATAGAAGGGGTTCTTTTTGGGATTAAAGAAGTCTTTTCTCTCCTTGATCAAGGGGGGCACCCAATGGGGGTCTTCTTCATAAATCTTCCAGGGGAGCTTGATGAAATCCCTCAGGGCCTTCTTCCCCTCTACTCTCTGAATTTGAATATTATCCATATAAACTTCCATAACCGTTCACCACAGAATCTCATGGAACCACAAAGATAAACAAGGGCCACAGATTACACTGATTTCACTGAATCTCTGGAACACGAATGACACGAATAAACGAATCTATACGAATAGATAAAGAGATCATAACAATTTAACACGGAATCTCAGGGGAAAAGCAATGGAGATTTAAGAATGAGGTTTGTGCTGGCTGTTTCCCTGATCCTTGTAAACTGGTTACTGTTTCCTGATTCCTACTTTTCTATGCTACTCCGTGGTTGTCAGTGGTGAACTATTACAAATTTCCCTTGAAATCGGCAAATTTTGGTGGTATTATTGACTGAGGTTATAAATTATGCAATGGCTATAGCTATGTCAACCAATTTTTCCTCAAATGGTTCCTCTCCTCGGGCCTTGGTCACAGGCGGGAATGGCTTTTTGGGAAGCCACCTGGTGGAGGCCCTGGTGCAGAGGGGCTACCAGGTAAGATGCCTGGTGAGAAAGACAAGTGACCTGAGGTGGATTGAGGGGCTAAAGGTGGAGTTTTTCCTGGGTGATTTGAGCGACCTCGATTCCCTTTATGGGGCAGCTAAGGGAGTGAACTATATCTATCACCTGGCCGGGGTGACCAAGGCCGTTAAGCCTCAGCTCTATTATGAGGCGAACCGAGATGGAACAAGGAACCTGCTGCAGGCTTGTTCAGAAAATAGAGAGAGGCGGCAAAAGTTTGTCTATGTCAGTTCCCTGGCCGCCGCCGGGCCAAGCTGGGATGGGACTCCACTTAAGGAGACAAGTCCCCCCCGGCCGATCTCCGATTATGGGAAGAGCAAACTGGAGGGAGAGCGGGAGGTATGGAAATATAAGGATATGTTCCCAGTGACCATCATCCGTCCACCGGTCATCTATGGACCCAGAGATGGGGACCTCTTAAAGTTTTTTAAGATAGTTTATAGGGGGTTTATCCCCATTTTAGGAATGAGGCTGAGTATGGCCTATGTGAAGGATGTGGTTGAGGGGCTGATCCTTGCCGGAGAGAAGGAGGAATCCAAGGAAAAGGTCTATTTTCTCTCCAGTCCAGGGATTGCCTCTTGGCGGGAGATGGGGGAGGTGGCCAGCCAGATTTTAGGGGTGAAGGGGCTGATATTTCCCCTTCCATTCCTCTTACCCTATCCGGTGGCTGCTTTCTCCCAGGCCGTCTCACTTCTTTCCGGTAAGCCAACTGCGTTAAACCTGCAGAAGGCCAGAGAGATGAGCCAGAGGTATTGGATCTGTGATTCCGTAAGGGCCAGAGAAGAACTGGGCTTTCATCCTCAATATTCTCTCCAGCGGGGATTAAGGGAGACGATAGAATGGTATAAACGACAGGGATGGATTTAAGTGGGAGAACCCCCACGGTCAGATGAGGAAGATAAGGTTCTTACATTATCCCGGGTTATGTGTTAAGAGACCACGAGATTTCACGAGATTGTCACAAGATGTTCAAAATGTTGAGAGTGGAAAGAGGGGGGATCTTGAATTTGACCTTGATGATTGGATTAACCCTCATTAAAGAGGTAGCCTATATTCATCTTTTTTAACGGTTTTGGTACTGCCAGACGGGCAAACAATCCATATTTACACAGCGAAAATCCCTTGACTTTTTCCCTATCCTTTTATACTTTGGGGAAATCATCTGTTCAA
>DAOVCL010000058.1 GCA_030670005.1 Candidatus Zixiibacteriota bacterium
ATGGTGCAGGTATGGGACTTGCTTATGGTGGCGGTGAGCTTCCTTAAGGCCTGAGACATAAGCCTGGCCTGAAGGCCCATATGGGAGTCCCCCATCTCCCCCTCCAGTTCGGCCCGGGGGACAAGGGCAGCTACAGAATCCACCACTATCACATCCACCGCCCCGCTTCTCACTAAGGTATCGCCTATCTCCAGGGCCTGTTCACCGAAATCCGGTTGGGACATAAGCAGGTTGTCTATATCCACCCCTAAGTTGCGGGCATAGGTGGCATCCACGGCATGTTCAGCGTCAATAAAGGCGGCTGTCCCCCCCCTCTTCTGTGCCTCAGCAATGATGTGATAGGCCAAGGTGGTCTTCCCCGATGCCTCAGGCCCAAAGATCTCAATCACTCTTCCCCTGGGCACTCCCCCTATACCCAGAGCAAAGTCCAAGGATAGGGCCCCCGTGGGAATAACCGGAACCTTTAACCCAGTCCCCTCCCCCCACCTCATTATAGCCCCTCGGCCGAACTGCCTCTCAATCTGGGCAAGGGCCAGGCTTAGAGCCTTATCTCGGGACGAATTCTCTGCCATTATCATCACCTGCCTTTTTTTAATTTGGACGCAGATTTTCGCCGATAACCACAGGAAATAATATTTAAAATCTTGACAATCTGCGTTTATCTGCGTGCAAAAAATGTAATTTCCTATGCTCTGAACTTATACTCTTTGAGCGGGGAGTAGATGGGACCTTGAGGGGTCAGCTCGCTCTTCATCACTAGGAGAGAGGTGGCCTCTATTCTTCCTGAACTATATTCCATCTTCCTTATTCCCTCTACCAATTTCTCCATCCCCTGAGGGGTTCTGGCCCTACCTATGGTCAGGTGGGGGGAGAAACCCCTCTTCTCCCTCTGGAAGCCTAAAGCCTCCAATCCTTCATCTAAACGACGGAAAAGCCCCTCCAGCTCCCCCTCCTCCTTAATCCCTATCCAGAATACCCTTGGCCTCTTAGGGTTAGGGAAAAGGCCTGCCCCAGAGAGGGAAAATGAGAGGACCTGGGTTCCCCCGGCACTCTCCTCCGCCACCCGATAAACATTTTCCAAGGTCTCCGGCTCTACCTCTCCCAGAAACTTGAGGGTTATGTGCAGGTTTTGTGGCTTTACCCATTTAACATTCCCACCCAACCTCCTCAACTCCCTTATTATCCCACCTATCTCCTCCTTAACCTGGGAGGGGATATCAAGGGCAACAAAGCTCCTAATCACTTTTCATCTCCCTTTAAAGAACTTAGCTCACTTCGCTCGCAAAGTTCTCCATAGGGTCTCACCGACCCTCTGGCGCTCCACAATCCTGCGCTCGCTCGGAATGCGGAGCTGTCACCCGTCAAGGGGGCGTACACCCTTCAAACTACCCCCGAGTCTCGGAAATTTTAGAAATTCCGAGACATAGGAATAGCCGCACCATATTCAGGGCCGCCTGGGCAGCCCTTTCCTTGTTTAGCCTGCGGGGGCCAGCGAAGAGGTATCTCTGGTAGGAGGAGCCACCTCGGTGAGCAAAGCCTATGAAGCAAAGGCCAACAGGCTTCTCCCTGCTCCCTCCGGTCGGACCGGCGATGCCAGTCACCGAGAGACCATAGTCGGTGTCAGATATCTCCCTTATCCCCTCCGCCATAGCTATAGCGGTCTGTGGGCTCACAGCGCCGTGCTCCCTTATCGTCTCAGGGGGAACCCCGAGGAGCTCGAGCTTTGCCTGATTGCTATAGCTGATTACCCCCCGCTCAAAGTAGCGGGAACTCCCCGATATGTCGGTGAGCCTATCACAGATAAGGCCACCGGTGCAGGATTCGGCAACGGCTAAGGTCTCCTCCCTCTGAGCCAGAAGCCTTCCCACTACCTCCTCCAGTCCCTCTCCCTCCCCTCCATAGATGGCCTCACCCAATATCTCCTCTATCCGTTCGACTACCTGGGAGATCTCTTGAGAGGTCCCCTTTGCAGGTGCCTCTATCCCCAGGTCCACCCCAAGGGGAGAAGGGAGGAAGGCTATCTTCACCTGATGGGAACCTGTCAAGGACTTAATCCTTTGGTAGATCTCAGACTCCGAGATGCCGGTAGTTCGCAAGACACAGTGGGGAATAGGTTTCCCCTTTAGCTGGGGGAGGAGGAACTTCTCAGCCATTGACCGCATCTCCTGGGGAACACCGGGGAGGGAGAAGAGGATTTTGCCCTCTATCTTCAGATGTATCCCTGGGGCAGTTCCGAGGGGGTTGGGGACACCCTCAGCCCCTTGCGGGAGGTAAGCCTGAGAACGGTTCTCCGGAAAAGGGGCAACACCCCTCTGGCTTAGCCTCTCCTCTATCTGGCCCCAGAGGTCCTCCACAAAGATCAGGGGCCTCCCCAAGGCCTTGGCCAAAGCCTGCCGGGTGAGGTCATCTGAGGTCGGTCCTAAGCCACCGGTGGTGATGACCAGATCAGAGCGGGAGAGGGCACCCTTAATCTCGTGGGTTATTATCTCTAAACTGTCCTCTATGGTTATCATCCGGGCCACCTCTACCCCAACCTGGGATAACCTACGGGCCAGAAAGGCCGAATTGGTGTCCGCAATCTGACCCCTCAACACCTCATTCCCAATGGCTATTATCTCAGCCCGCAAGTAATTCTCCTCCGCTTAGGGACAATATATAAGCTTTGCCCTGGGCTGTCAAACCCTTTCGGTAATAGTTCACCACTGATGACACGGACTATAACAGCGTAGCAAAGCCGCGACCAAACAGCAGCCACAGATTTCACGGATTTCACGGAATCTCTGGAACACGAATGACACGAATAAACGAATCTACACGAATAGATAATTTACCACGGAATCTCACGGGAAAAAGCAATTGAGAATTAAAAATTAAGCTTATGCTGGTTATTCCTGGTTCCCGATCCCGGTAAACTGATCCCTGATCCCGGTTTTTCTGTGCATAGTCCGTGGTTATCCGTGGTGAAATTACTACAGAACCTCACGGAGCTATACAGTTCGGCAGAGTTGCCAGCAAACAAGGGCCAAAGATTTCACTGATAGTAAAAAAGATACTTGAGACTTCAGACTTTCACCTGGTATATACCGCAATTTACATTCAAACCTTTGCCTTCTCTGCGCCTACTTTGCGAGCTTTGCGGTTAAAAAAGTTTGTCCAAAAAGCAAGATCTTGCAAGTTTGTATCACAGAAAAAGATTTGAAATGGACAGGTTGCTTTTGCTGTGCGGGTAGGGTTCCTGCCCTGAGAGAAGTGGATGATAACATCCACAAAGAGCAAAGGGACAGAGAAATTTGAGATGTTATGTGATTCCGTGAGATTCGGTGGTGAACAGGTATGTCTTTTGTTTCAAATTCAAAGTAGCTTCCAACCTTACCAATCTGGGGGAACGCTGATTTGGATAATTGAACTTCAGGGAAATAGCCTGGCAGAGGGATAGAATTCCCCATTATTGGATTCAGCAGCTCGATAGAAGAGGGATTGGCTGGGAGATGACTTTATAAGGTGATGTTCTTTTCGCTTTGGCAGTCGAAAAAGTGAGCTTTCCGCATCGCCAGGATGATCTCTGTCTCCTCCCCCACTCTCATCTTCACATCCGAACTCATCCTGGCCACAAGCTGATCCTCTCCGGCGCGGAGATAAAGAAACATCTCATTTCCTATCGGCTCCACCACATCAACCTTAACCTTGATCCGTGCCCCCTCCTCAATGGGGTAGGGAATGTCCACGGGATATATCTCCTCCGGCCTGAGGCCAAAGGTTACCTTCTTGCCCAAAAATGACTCCACTTTTTGGGCAAGAAGACGGGGCAATCCTGCCTTAAAACTCTTGGCCTGAAAGGTTAGGCCATCCTCCCCGATCAATTTGCCTTTAACGAAGTTCATAGATGGACTGCCTATAAAACCAGCCACAAACCTGTTTATCGGGTGGTGATAGAGATCCAGGGGCGCATCAACCTGTTGGATTATCCCATCCTTCATCACGGCAATCCTCTCCCCCATAGTCATAGCCTCCATCTGGTCATGGGTGACATAGATAATCGTGGTCTGCAGCCTCTTGTGCAGCCTGCTGATTTCGGCCCTCATCTGCACCCTCATCTTGGCATCCAGGTTGGAAAGGGGTTCATCGAAGAGGAAGACGTCTGGCTTCCTCACTATGGCCCTGCCCACAGCAACCCTCTGTCTCTCCCCCCCGGAGAGCTCCTTCGGCTTTCTGGCAAGAAGCCTCTCTATCCCCAGGATGGCAGCCGCCTCCCTTACCCTCTTCTCCACCTCCTCCTTGGGATATTTCCTCAACTTCAACCCAAAGGACATATTCTGGTAGGCGGTCATATGGGGATAGAGGGCATAGTTTTGGAAGACCATAGCTATATTCCTGTCCTTGGGAGCGACATCATTACAGAGCCTGTCACCAATGTATACCTTACCCTTGGTTACATCCTCCAGACCAGCGATCATCCTCAGGGTGGTAGATTTGCCACAGCCAGAGGGTCCAACCAGGACCATAAACTCCTTATCCTTAATCTCCAAGTTAAGGTCCTTTACCGCCACTACCCCCTTACCAAACGCCTTCTCTACATCATCAAGCCAAACCCTGGCCATTGCAGCCCTCCTACTTTTTCACCACCCATAGCTTTAACCTGGCAGTGACCTCTGAGTCAAGTTTGATGGGAATGGAGTAGACCCCCAAAGCCTTGATTGGTTCCTCCAAGAGGATCTTCTTCCGCTCTATCTCGAAACCCTTCTCCTTCAGGAGGTCTGATATGGTCTGACTGGTTACCGAACCAAAGATCCTGTCCTCCTCGCCCACGGCCACTGCGGCCGTACAGGAGATCTTCTCTATCTTCTCGGCAAAAAGCTCCATCGTTCTCGCCTTCTTGTTATCCCGCATCCTCTTCTGTTTCTTGATCTCCTCGATGGCCTTGAGGGTAGACTTGGTGGCCTTTATCGCTAAATCCCTGGGAATCAGGTAGTTCCTGGCATAACCATTTTTCACCTCTACCACATCTCCACATCCACCCAGACCAGTAATGTCATCCCTTAATATGACCTTCATCTCCTCACCCCTTAGTGATAGATCTCGGCGGAGAAGGGGATCAGGGCTATATGCTGTGCCCTCTTTATAGCCTTGCTCACCTGACGCTGATGCTTGGCACAAAGATGAGTAGCCCGACGAGGGAGTATCTTACCCCGTTCTGAGATATATCTCCGCAAAACCCGCTCATCTTTGTAGTCAACACCCCCATCATCCACTTGGCAGAAGGGACAAGGCCTTGGCTTCCTCACAAATCTCCTTAGCTCTTTCTTTGGCTCTCTCTTTGGCTTTTTGGTAAATCTCCTCATTTCTCCTCCTTGGATTTTGCCTCCTCCTCTTTTATCCTCTTCAGGGTGGCCTTGGTGGCCACTGTGGTAAAATAACGGAGACAGTTCTCATTCAACTTGAAACTGGCCTCCAGTTCTGCCGGAATCTCCGGCCCCCCGCGAAACACCAATAAGGTATAATAGCCCTGTTCCTTTCTCTTTATGCTGTAAGCCAACTTCCTCATCCCCCATCTATCCTCATACAGAACCTCACCTTTCTTTGCGGTAATCACCCCTTTAACCTTCTCCACTTCCTGATTGATCTTCTCCTCCTCCAAAAGTGGATCCAAGATAAAGATGGTCTCATAATTCCTCATTTTTCTCTCCTCGGTTTTAGGGCGTCCTAAATTTTATGGTCAGGATGTCCCCGCTTTTTACTATGTAATCTCTCCCTTCAGTGATAACCAAACCCTGTTCTCTGGCTGCGGATTCAGAGCCACACCTCTTCAAATCTTCAAAACCTACTACCTCTGCTCTGATAAATCCCTTCTCCATATCGGAGTGAACAAGGCCTGCCGCCTCTGCTGCCGTCCCCCCCCTCTTGAGAGGCCAGGCCCTCACCTCCTTCCCTCCCACTGTGGTGTAGAAGGTTATCAAGTCTAAAAGCCGATATGACTCCTTCACCACCCTTTCCAGGCCTGTCTTCTCCATCCCCAGCTCCCGGAGAAACTCCCTACCCTCCTCCGGGGTGACCTCCCCAAGTTCGCTCTCCAGCTTGGAACAGATGGGAATGGCCTGACTTCCCCTCCTCCGGGCCTGCTCCTTGATCCCGTTCAGACCGGCCTGGTCTGGATCCGCTGCCTGATCCTCATCGATATTGGCCACATAGAGGACGGGCTTGATGGAGAGAAGTCCGATCTCCTTGAGGACGGCCTGCTGCTGCTCCTCCAGATGGTCAACCTGAGGGGGCTCCTCCTTATTTAAGCTCTCTCTCAGCTCCTCTAAGAACTCCACCTCATCCCTGAACTTGGAAAGCCCGGTCTTGAGCATCCTCTTTGTTTTGCTCAACCTCTTCTCCACCACCTCTAAATCGGAGAGGATGAGCTCTGTCTCCACCACCCCAATATCCCGCAAAGGGTCGATACTCCCCTCTATATGGGCCACATCCTTGGCCTGAAAACACCTCACTATGTGCACTATGGCATCCGTTCCCCTGATATGGGAGAGAAACTGGTTTCCCAGGCCCTCACCCTGGTGTGCCCCCCTCACCAGACCGGCAATGTCCACAAACTCTATATGCACCGGGGTAAGCTTGGGGGGGTTTAGCATCCTGCCCAGCTCCTCCAGCCTAACATCGGGGACAGTGGCTACCCCGATATTGGGGTTTATGGTGCAGAAGGGGTAGTTGGAGGCCTCGGCCCCGGCCCTGGTCAGGGCATTAAACAGGGTTGACTTCCCCACATTGGGTAGACCGATAATGCCCAGTTTCATAGGCTAAAGGGAGTAGGTTATGTTTAGTTGGTGATGGAAATCCAAAGGACTATACCACATAAACCCACTTGGACGGGCCTGAAGGGCATAGTCTACTTTAAACCTCTCCTTCCAAAGATAACCAAATCCGGCAGTAAGGGTTGACACACCCCTATCCATTGAGGGAGACGAGTGCCTCTCGCTTTCGTTTTCCTTGTCATCAGTTTTTAAATCATACTTGGTTATCACGAAATTAGACCCCACTCTGACAGAGAAATTATGGGATATTTCCCTTTCCATCCCTACCCGAACAGTTTTATTCAGGTATTTCCTTTCCTCAGTCCGAGAGATATCGCCCTTCTGGTGTATCTCTCCGGTGGATGTTGTTTCGGTCTCCGTGTAGAAGAAATCCTGAGTGCTTTTCTGAGGGGTAAAAATTAAATCAAGGGCTATTAAGGTCTTCGCATCTGGGGTGAGAGAGAGGCCACAACCGATATTGAAAGAGGAGAATTTTTCTTTTCCGGTATCCGTCTTCACCCCAAAATCCTTGTCGCTATTTATACTTCTGCTCCAGGAGTAGGAGATAACTGATCCGATCCTAACCAAGTCATTGAACCTATACTTAGGAGCGAAAGAAAGGGAATAAAAATCCTCTTTCGCCAGGTCCCTGTGTTTGGAGAGGGAATCAGGATCGACCACTATTGTATCCCGCACATCCCTTGTCTGCCAGTGATCTTGATCATATCTGCCGAAAGAAAAAGTGCCATCGCCTTCCAGCTTTTTACTCAGGTTAATGAGAACCCCACCTGTAAACTCTTTTTGAGAAAAGGTGGTTTTATATTCCCACTTCCTCAAGTGGTGAGAGGTATCGGACATACCAGAATGCCAATAGCTGCTTTCGTTCTTGTCAGTCTCCTTTTCTGTGCTCTCCAAAATCAACTCTGTGCTAAAACCAAGGGCAATCTGGGGCGTAATCCTTACTCCTCCCCAAAGGGAAACTCCATTTTCCGGAATCTTTCCCTTCCACGAATCATAGCCATTACTCCAAGAGGTAGAAATGATAGAATCCCCCGAAGTTGTTCTATCGGTGCTATAACCCTTGTATTCAGAGAGATGCCGGGAATAGGAAAAATGGTAATGGCCCCCCAGAACCAGATTAGCGCCGAGGGGGTAGAGACAAGCCCCTCTGGAAATAGTGGTAGAGTGAGAAGATCTATCTTGGCTATTTCCCGAATGATACCAAGCATAATTTCCACTACGGTCTACATCACTCCACTCATAGGTGTGCCTATAGGAATAGCCCTGATGGGAGAAATCCCCCAAAACCAGAGGTTTGCTAATCCTCACCGCCTTGGCCGGGTTGACGAAGGGATCGGACTCCAAGTCGTCAACGGCAATGGATACCCCACCCATGCCGGCAATCCGCGCACTGGTGGCCAGACCCTCCGAAAAAACGGACAATGAAAACAGACAGGAAAACAGCAATATAAGAATTTTTCTCCTCATCTTGTCCCTCTTTCGTTTTACCTGACAAACAGTAATAACCGAGCGGTCAGATCCCCTGATCTGACCGTGGTAGAACAGGGGTTCTACCACCTCGTTTTTGAGAATACTCTATTTCCCGCAGTTGTTCTAACTCCTTTTTTAACCTCTGCCAAATATTATATTCTCCTGCCCACTCCACATACTCTAAGTCCCCTCCTTTCAAATCTTCAGCCGTCATTTCAGAGATAAATTTAGCGGAGGAGACCCCATATTTGGATTCAAACTTGGTTATTCGTCTCTTTGTTATCTCCATTCCAAGTTGAACTCGGACTATTTTACTTTCTATAGCGGATTTAACCAATTCTATGGTATCATCATCCGCCTTAGGGGATTTGATTTCTAACTTAACCATACATTCACCTTCCTTTTCAATGCTACCTCACAAAAAGTGGGGCCAAAACCAGAGAGATGACCGACATCAGCTTGATCAAGATGTTTATGGACGGCCCCAGGGTGTCCTTTAAGGGGTCGCCCACCGTGTCCCCTACTACTGCTGCCTTGTGGGCCTCGGTCCCCTTCCCCCCAAAGTGCCCTTCCTCAATATACTTCTTGGCATTGTCCAAGGCCGCCCCGGTGTTAGCCGTCTGGATACCCAGGGCAAGGCCGGTGATCAGAGCCCCCATCAAGAGCCCACCCAGGGCCACAGGCCCCAGGAAGAGGCCAACGGCAATGGGGACTAATATGGCCAGAATTCCAGGGAACATCATACTTTTGATGGCACCCCTGGCGGCAATGTCCACACATTTGGAGGAGTCCGCCTTTGCCTTCCCCTCCCTCAGACCTTTTATCTCTTTGAACTGCCTCCTCACCTCCTCTATTATCTTGAAGGCCACTCTCCCCACCCCTCCGGCCAGAAGGGAGGAAAAGAGATAGGGGATCATCCCCCCCACCAGAAGCCCGGCGATGAGGGTGGGATCGGTCAGGCTCAGGGAGATCTTTCTCAAGGCCACTGAGTTTACCGTGGCAATGTAGGCGGTGATTAGCCCTAAGGCGGCAAAAGCAGCAGAGCCGATGGCGAAGCCTTTGCCAATAGCTGCCGTGGTATTGCCCACAGCATCCAGCTTGTCTGTGACCTTCCTTACCTGAGGATCAAGGCCGGCCATCTCGGCTATCCCCCCGGCATTGTCTGCTACCGGCCCATAGGAGTCAACCGCCAGGGTTATCCCTAATATGGAGAGCATCCCCAGGGCGGCCAGGGAGACCCCATACATCCCAGCGAAGCCATATCCCAAAAGGGTAGCCCCGGCGATAACCACTACCGGAATGAGGGTGCTTCCCATACCTATAGCCAGACCGTTCACCACTACCACTGCTGGACCTGTCTGGGCCAAACTGGCCAGATTCCTCACCGGTTTATACTTGGAAGAGGTATAGAACTCACTCACTTTCCCAATTACCAGACCGGAGGCCAACCCCCCCAAAAGAGCCCAAAAGAGGCCCAACCCCCCATAGGAGCCAGAGTCCGCTGTATAGCTTATACCCATCCCTTTGATGATAAAGTAACCCCCCACGGCCATGAGGATGGCGGCCATATATACCCCCATATTCAAGGCCTTCTGGGGCTCAGATGCCTTGGCCACCTTGACCCAGATCACTCCTAAGATGGAAGAGAGTATTCCCCAGGAGGCAAGCCAGAGGGGGAGAAAAACCAATTTTGAGCCGATCATCGTCAGGCTAACCCCAATGGCAATGGTGGCGATAATGGACTCCACATAGGACTCTAAGAGATCTGCTCCCAGACCAGCAGTATCCCCCACATTGTCCCCCACATTGTCG
>DAOVCL010000160.1 GCA_030670005.1 Candidatus Zixiibacteriota bacterium
CTTGACTGCTGGATCAAGGAATCGGATGGAAGCAGTTGGCCCCAAACCCCTCTCCCCTACCCCAAAAAGCTTATCTCCCAGGTTAAAAGGCAAATGGGCTGGAGGCGCTTTACACTCTGGGACCTTCCCTCTGAATGGAAAGAGGAGGTCTTGGAGATTCTCAGGAGAGAGGCCTTGAGGGAGATTAGTCGCCCCCTCCAAGGGATATATCATAAAAATTTGGCTCTGATGAGGTCTCTTCAGGAAAAGGGAGGTGTAGTCCCCCAGATCTTTAGGCAGTTAGCCTCTTTTCTGCTCATCCAGAGGATAGAGGAAGGCGTAGAAGGGATGAAAGGGGAATTTGAGAAAAACTTCAAGCAAGTCCTACAGGTCTATTCTCAGATGGAGAAGATTGGCTCTCCCCCAGCCAAGGGGAGATTGGAGCCTCTTTTCTCTGACCTCATCTTTGAGGAGACGAAGAAGCTGATCGAACTCATCTCTCTGGAGAGAATCAGGAGAATAGATATGCTGATCGATCTGATGGTTAAATGGGGATTGAGGCCTGACCTGAGAAGGGCCCAAGAGAGCTTTTATCCTCTATGGAAGGGTTTAATCGGGCCGAACAAATCCAGGCCCCTTCATATACACTTGAGAAGACTGGCAGAGAAACTTGGCTTCAAGGTTTAGCATAGCTATTTGATATATCGAGACACCAAATTGGGGTCGAGCAAGGTCCGGTTCCCACAAGACTTGAAAAAAATCCTTGACATTTATCGCCGAACAAATTATTTTAAAATTAAGAAACGGTGGGGCTGTAGCTCAGCTGGGATGAGCGCTTGTCTGGCAGACAAGAGGTCACGGGTTCGATCCCCGTCAGCTCCACCAATTATTTCCTCAAATGTTCTGGACCATCCTTTCACTTTTCGTCTTTCTGGCCAAATTTCTCCTCTATGAGGGCCTCAGCGGCCTGTGGGCTGGTTTTTGTGCCTCTATCTCCCTCTCCATCTGTGTGGCTGGGTTTGTCCTTCTCCTCTGGCTGAAATTGAAAAGGGAGCCCTCGCCACAACTGAGTCTCAAACTGACCTATCATTCCCCTAAACGCCACTCCAATTGACCATATTTAGGTCAGGGTGCTCGGTTTAAATGGTGGGAAATGACCTGGTAATTTGATAGCATACCCCTAATTCCCCCTTAAATACAACCAAAAAGCCGAAGTATCCCTGATCTCCCTCCTAAAACATTAATTGGCATAAAATTTGCATTAACGGGATAGGATAGATAGGCCTCAAGGCCCAGGCTGGGGCCCGTCAAATCTCAGGACCCTTTCAAGGGGTAGCTTTATTTATAGTTTTGTAATTAAAACCCCAAAAAAGGGTTGACAAGAGAAGATGCATATAGTATTTTGAACCTTTGCCAGGAGGGAAAAGTGAGCTTCAAAAAGCTTTCCCCTTTTTTGCCACTCTTTTTTCTGCTCATTGGCTGTTTTTCGCTCTCCAACAAGAGGAGCATAAAAGAGGAAAAACTTCCCCTTCCTCCCCTTCCCCAAGTCAAGCTGGGGGAGGATGAGTTTGCCCAAGGGGAACTTCAGAGGGCAAGGAGGCTCTATGCCTCGGGGGTGAGGGCAATTGGTGAGCAGAAGTGGAGCAAGGCTCAGAAGCACTTTGAAAAAGCCATAGAGATCTTAGCTGATCTGGATTTAGATGAGGACCATCCTCAATTGGTGCACCAGTTTGACCTTCTCCTCAATCAGATCTCCAGCGACTACAGGAGGGCCTTGGCCTCCATTGGGGAGCTACCCCAGGGGGTCTCAGTCTCGGCAGTGATGGAAGGGC
Source organism: Candidatus Zixiibacteriota bacterium (assembly GCA_030670005.1). Lineage (GTDB taxonomy): Bacteria > SM23-81 > DAOVCL01 > DAOVCL01 > DAOVCL01 > DAOVCL01. Next base: position 1,812 of record DAOVCL010000160.1, read on the forward strand.
TCCAGGAGATGAAAATCTCCCATAAGGAGATAGAATCCCTCTACTTCCCCCTCTTTGACCCCTCCCGCTACGATTTCCCCATTTGCTGGAACGAAGGGGTGAAGAGGTGTATCCACTTCTATCAAACGACAGGTCGGAGACCTTTTGAAATCTGGTTGAAGAGATCCGGGAGATATGTCTCTATGATGAGGAAGATACTTAAGGAAGCAGGCCTACCGCAGGATCTGGTTTATCTTGCCCTCATAGAGAGCGGATTCAACCCCCGTGCCTATTCCTGGGCCCGAGCTGTGGGTCCCTGGCAGTTCATATATTCAACTGGCAGGCTCTTTGACCTGCAGAGAAACTGGTGGATGGATGAGAGGAGGGATCCTGAGAAATCAACTATAGCTGCGGCCGCTTACCTCTCCCAGCTCTATGAGGAGTTCAAATCCTGGCCCTTAGCCATCGCGGCCTACAACTGTGGGAAGGGAAAGATCCGTAGAGCCATTCGTAAATTTGGAACTGAGGATTTCTGGTCATTGCCCCTTCCCAGAGAGACCAGAAACTATGTCCCCTCCTATATGGCGGCCACTATCATAGCCAAGGATTCACCGAGGTATGGCTTCGATCTAAAACTGGATGAGCCCCTCTCCTGGGATCTTGTCTGGGTGGATAGGTCCACGGATTTGAGGGTAGCGGCAAAATGTGCAGAAACTACCTACAAGAAAATCAAGGAGCTGAATCCTGAGCTTTCCCGTTGGTGCACCCCTCCTCAAATCAAAAGATACGGACTGAGGGTTCCCGCAGGCAAGGGGGATACATTCGATGCCAATTACTCTCGCATTCCAGCAAAGAAAAAGGTTGTCTGGGAAAGACATAGGGTCAGAAGAGGGGAAACTCTATCCCAGATAGCCGAAAAGTATCACACCTCAGTCTGGGCTATCGTGGATGCCAACTCTCTGAAAAACAGACACCGGATAATTGCAGGCGATCACCTCCTTATTCCTGCTCCTCCTTCTGGGACTTCTGTGGTAACCCCTACGAAGAAGAGTCCCCCAACTCCCACCCAAGGCAAGAAGATCGTCTATAGGGTAAAGAAAGGGGATACTCTGAGCCAAATCGCCGAAGAGTTTGGGGTTAAGAGTTGGGACTTGAGGAAATGGAACGGATTAAAAGAGGGAAGATTCATCCATCCGAACCAAGAGCTTAACGTCTGGATAGAGCCTGGCTTTCATAGCCTATCCTCCGGCTCAGGGGATGGAGAAAAGGGGAAAAAGAAGTTGATTTATGTGGTGCGCTCCGGGGATACCCTTTGGGACATCGCTCGCGGGTTTGGGGTGGAGGTAAAGGATCTGTGTCGCTGGAACGACCTCCATCCCAGGCAGAGGATATATCCGGGGGAGAGGCTTCATATCTATGTTCAGATAGATAAAAACCTATAACCAAGGAGGGAAATGGCGAAAAAGGGCGATTGGGCAGTTGGGATCATCATCGGCATAAGCTTCCTATTGGTAGGGGCTCTCTTCATCTTGATGGTGATTGGCCTTGCCGGCCAGAGGGGAACCATCAACCTGCCAAGCTGGGGGAAAAAGATCGCCCTGGTTGAGGTAAAGGGAGTTATCAATGATCCTCATCCCATAGTGAGACAGATTAGGTTATACAGAAAGGACGACTCCGTTCTGGGAATGGTTTTGAGGATCAATAGCCCAGGAGGAGGGGTATCGGCAGCACAGGAGATTTACGAGGAGCTAAGGAGATTCAAGGAGAGAGGGAAAAAGCTGGTCGCCTCTATGGGCTCCTTGGCCGCATCTGGGGGTTATTATATCGCCTGTGCGGCAGATTCCATAGTGGCCAATCCAGGATCCATTACAGGGAGCATCGGCGTCATCTATGAGTCTCCCAACGCCCAAGAGCTTTTGAGAAAGATCGGGTTGAGTTTTGAAGTTGTCAAAAGCGGGAAACACAAGGATATTGGTTCTCCCTCTCGTCCCCTTACTCCGGAGGAGAGAAGAATCCTTCAATCCGTGATAGATGACGCCTATGACCAGTTTGTCAAGGCTGTCTGTGAGGGGAGAAAGCTTGAGGAAGGGGAAGTGAGGAAAATAGCGGATGGGAGGATATTCACTGGAAACCAAGCCCAAAAGCTGGGTTTGGTGGACTGCCTGGGAGATTATCAGGATGCCATCCTTATGGCGGCCAGAATGAGCGGGATAAGAGGAGAACCAAAGACGATCAGGCTAAGGAGGAAGAAGCCCAGTATCTTTGACCTTCTTGCGGGTAAGCTTAAACTCTGGGGGTCGGAGGGGGATTACACCTCAGGCTTACAGTATAGGTTTCAATGAGGTCTTGCTATGCCTATCTATGAGTTCCTATGTCTCAACTGCCACAGCAAATTCGAAGTCCTGAAGACCTCTGCCCATAAAAGCTTGCCCAAATGTCCAAGATGTGGAAGCGTGGAGGTAAGATACATCTTCTCTTCCTTTAGTCTGGGCTCTAATCACGGATCGAGGGGAAGTTCATATGGGGTTTCCCCTTGTTCAA
>DAOVCL010000119.1 GCA_030670005.1 Candidatus Zixiibacteriota bacterium
GGGATAATGATGATCAGTGACTATAACATCAATTCCCAACTCCCTGGCCCTCTTTACCTCTTGGGTGGCAGTAATCCCACAATCTACGGTTATCAAGAGGCTTACCCCTCTATCCTTAGCTGCCTGGATCCCCTCTAAGGATAGGCCATAACCCTCTATCAGTCGGTTGGGAATGTAGGTAGTGACCTCCCCTCCTAATCCTTTGAGCACATAGGATAAAAGAGCGGTAGCGGTGAGCCCATCCACATCATAGTCTCCGAAGATCATCATCCTCTCCCCTACCCTCAGGGCAGAGCTGATCCTCTCTGAGGCCTCCTCCACCCCCTGAAGGAGAAAGGGATCTTCCAGATCAGACCATTGGGGTTTAAGGTAGGCACGGGCCTGATCGATGTTCTTCACCCCCCGGTTGAGCATAACCTCAGCTAAGGGGAGAGGAAAATTGAGCCTCTCAGAGAACTCCCTTACCTCCTCATCCCTATGTCCTTGTACTAATTTCCAGCGGTATCTCATCTGTGGCCCCATTATAAGAAATGCGGGTGGGAAAATCAATCAGATTTTCTAAGTTTTTTGGTACGGGACTCCACAGGGCTACTATAATGGAAAGCTGGTTCCACCTCTTGAAGTTAGACCAGGACCTAAGTCTTCTTCCCCATAGCCTTTCTACCCAATATCTCTGATCGCCTATATAATCCAACCATTGTCAGTGTGAAATATAATTGAAGCTGCATCCTATCTGAACACCAGGTAATAGGCCATTGAAGAACTCCATTTGCCTAAACAACTCCTCTTTCAGAGAACCCGGATAAAAAGAACCACCCCTTGAAGTGTTTCAAAGGGTGGTTCATCGTTGGGGCTTTTTCCCGATGGTGCTACTTGAGGAGGATCATCTTCTTGGCCTGGGTGAAATCTCCTGCCTGCAGACGGTAGAAATAGATACCCGAGGCATGGAAGCTTGCATCCCACCTTGCAGTCTTATAGCCAGCCTTCTGGTTCTCATCGACTAAGGTGACCACCCTCTGACCGCCGATATTGAACACCTCCAGCTTTACCCTACAATCACAGGGCAAGGCATACCTGATCTCGGTGATGGGGTTGAAGGGGTTGGGGTAGTTTTGGCTCAAGCCAAACTCCTCAGGCAAAGAGCTGCCAACCGGTTTTGCTAAACCACCAGTTGGTTTTATTAAACCATCTATCCATTCTGTAGGCAACTGGTTCACCAAAGAATCATAAAGAACCGCATTCTCCAGTTTCAATGGAATAGCAGCTTTAAGCTCCTCCACAACCAATTGAAAGCCAATATTAGCCACTCTGTATTTGCCGGCTGCTAACATCTTCTTCATCTCCAGATCCGGTACATTGCCTACCTTGATCTTTCCAGCTTTAACATCGATATAAGGAGCAAAGAGCCCAAACTTCTCGGTAATCAATCCACTATCGTCCACTGCCTGGGCAGCTATAAGCTTGGGATCGTAGGTGATGGTGTATTCAAAACCGCACAGAGCCTCGGAATTGACCAAATCAACCGGAACAACTACCACTCCATCCTTGGAGACCTCTGTCTCTCCAACGACTAATCTGTTTGGCGCTCCCTCCATGCTTACCGGTGGTTCATAGGCCAGACCTCCCCTATCACCCATGCAGTACTCATGCCAGATGCAATCAAGGGCATCGCAGATAGGATCGTATCCACAGGTCGTACCAGGAGGTGCAGGTGGATCCACACCAGGCTCACCCACATACCAATATATCAGATTAAGCGCATCGCCCAGCGTAATCGAGTCATCATCGTTATAGTCAGCAGCATCCAAACAGCTTGGAACAGGGGAACCACTGAAGATGTAGTTCAATAAGAGGAGCCCATCTCCTAAGGTATATGTACCACCGCCATCTACATCACCGCGCTTAAACTCCCCAGGATCTTCCGTAATCAAGCAGATCCCTCGATAGGGGAGAAAGTTGTGTTTGGTCACCGTCACATAGAGATCACCGGAAGACTGGGGGGAGATGGTGAAATCTGCCTCTCCTGAGTCATCTGTGAGTAATGTGGAGTATACATCATCTCCGTCTTTACAGAGACAGGCCAAGGCACCTGAGACGGGATTTTCACCTGAATCAGTGACCTGCACAGGGAAAGAGCATTCCCCTGTTGGACCGCAAGTGGGATGAGAAACCCGGAGGCTTTCAGGAGGAGATATCCAAACTGGCATCGTTGGGTCTCCCAGAAGATTCAAAGATTGCAGGCAATAAACATCAAGCGGAAAAGAGTTTTGACCTTCCTCAGAAGGATCGGCAGGATCATGTAGAGGATACAAGTTCTTAGTTTGCTGTAAAGTCCAACCAACAGAGTTTGAAGGATTCTGGAAAAGAGTGGAAAAGAACAGTTTATCAAGCAGAGAGGAAAAGACCAGTCGGCCCCTCTTGATAATTCCAGCGCCGCTGTTTCCGATGTAGGCCACACCGCCACCTTGGGGGTTGGTGAGCCAATGCTTGCCAAAACAGGCTGTGTACTCTGGCATAATAACAGAAATTATATCATTATCATCGGGAGTACTATGATCACATTTACACCAAATGGCAGTGTCCAAAGCAGCACTCATACAGGAAAATGAAAAGAATAATCCATATCTAAGACCGTTATTGAGAGTATCTATGTCCGTAGTGGTCAGAAACTGGTGAGTATTGGGAGCAGGTTCAACGGAAATTTTACCCCACCATCCATGGCCAGCATGATTGGTCAGATAATAGCCCTCCTTGAGCTCCCGTACGGCCTGGGCATGGTTAATCTGATCGAAAGAAAAGGTCCCCCCGCAGGGTGTGTATATATCCTCGTAAAGCCGACGACAACTGGGCTCTCCAGGAAGATCAACAACCACGCTGTCCTTGAAGAGTCCTCCAGAAACGCAGCCGGTATGTAAATAAGCGCCCAGAAGAAGGAACTGCTTTTCTGCATAATCTAAGGGAGGACTCTGCTGGTAGGTCAAGACCTTGTTAACGAAGACCTCTGCCTCTTCTTTGTTAGAGACTGAGGCGCGGCCGACACATAGATCTGCATAGTAGTCAATAAAATGAGCCTCATACCTGGGCCAGCCATTAACTGTGTCAACGACACCACACCAGTCGCCATACCATCCATCTCCGTCCAAATCCCATGTCCCATCAAGGGCAGCATAGTATTGATCGGTCCTCATGGTTGGAGCACCGTTATAATAAAAATACAAATGACAGCCAACCGCGCTGCGCCTGGCTGGAACATTAGCTGGATCTCCTGCAAGAAGGATGTGTTCAGTCCCGAAACTCACCTGATCTCCAATAAAGTTACGAATTCTCTGAGGGTTGTCCACACCTGGCCAATATTGATAAATAGAGTCCAGATCAACCATGGTTGTCCTCATACCTCGTCTGGTGTTCCAATCAGCTAAGGGTTGGAATGAGGCGGCCAACGAATCGGATGTAATGATGACACAGGCCCAGACAGCATTGGCTGAGACAATCTGGGGGGTGGGGCCAAAAAGGGCTACTTGCTCCGGGTTTTCCACCATCTCTTGGGTCATACTGGTATAGAAATCATGAGTATACTGGGTTCTTCTTTCAATGGGCAAAGACCAATCCTCAGCAGTCTCCAGCTCTAAGGTAAAGCTGATAGAAGTGTAAAGGAAAAGCTTCCCATCAGCCGGAATATATTGGAGAGGATAGAAGTGGACATTGGCTATTTTGGTCCCAGCGAAATATCCCTCATACCCTGACCTCAAGGTTACCCCTGGAAAAGGCTCCGAGGAGTTATAGATCGCTGTATCTGGCGGGACGAAATCTGGTAGTGGGGAACCGTCAAGGATTATTGGCTCCTGAGCCGGGTAGATGAGATAGGTTCCTTCAACTTCCTCGGAATCAAGAACAGTTATATTGAAACCAGCAACCCTGGTATCCTTAGGGATAGCAAACCTGAAAGTCCTTACTGGTAGAGCTGGCTCTCCCGGAGTTCCCATATGGATACAGCTTGGTAACGAGACGAAATCATAGCCCTCAATCTGGCTGAAAGAGAGCTGAGAGAGGGTATATGTCAGTGTTTTCTGCACTGTAGCAGAAACATCTCCTCCAGCTAAGACAAAAATAGCCAAAAGAACCGAGGAGATAACTAAAAAATTCCTCAACGTCCTCATTTTTTCTGCTCCTTTCTTGGCTTCACCTTTACGCTTCATATCTAAACGCTCTTTTTACCCTACATTTTTTGTCCTCCTCTTTTAGGTTAAAGGTGTCATCTTTTGTAGGGGTCGGATTTATCCGACCCGCCCTCCTCCAGAACTCCTTAAGCAGCCATCTTCATCACCCCCTGAGTTAAAGGTTGAGGGTCTGTTTCTTTCATCCAACCACCTCCCTTGGTCTTCACCATAGGTGTGGTGTCAGGGCTCCTGCCCTGACACTTCCCACGATCCCGGTCCATTCAGTTCTCCCACTTGTGCCTTGTCCCTTGTCACTTTAGTAGCACGAGCTTCTTTGTCCTTGTTACCTTTAACCTATCACCTTTAACCTTTAACCTGTAGAAGTATATTCCACTGGCTACATCTTGGCCCATATTGTCCTTCCCATCCCATACCACTTGATACTCTCCTGGCTTCTGTCTCCTGTTGTCCACCAAATTTCTGACCTCTTGCCCTAAAATGTTGTAGACCTTTAGGGTGACGGCCGTCGGCCGTCAGGTGGTAGGGGATGAGGGTGGCAGAATTAAACGGATTCGGCCAGTTCTGATAAAGCCTGTAATCTAATACCTGATACCTGACCCCTGGTTCCTCCTCAATGCCGTTTAGCGAACTCTTGACAAAGTAGATCTGTGGGCCTTCACCAAACTGTCTATTGCCCCGGGAAGCAATATATATCCCTGCCTCTATCCCGAGGTCAAGGCACGGTTGCGAAGAAAGAATCAATGTGCTGTCATAGACCCCTATGCTCGGATCGCTCCAGGTCTCCCCACTGTCGGTGGACATAGCAAACCTAATTTGCGAAGCGGTATCGCCAGGAAATGTCGCATCCCAGACCACATACAACCTACCCTTGTTATCTACATCAATCTGGGGTTGAGCATCGCTGGTACTCATACTATCATTGTTCACCTTGATGTTGGGGTCGCTCCAGGTAATGCCACCATCAGTAGATCGGCCAAAGTAAATGCATTTATTCGGATAATAATTCCAGACAACATAGAGATTGCCACCTTTATCTACAGCTATAGAGGGAAAGATTGAATAAACTGAATGTCCTCCAGAAACATTATTCACTTTAATACTTGAGGACCATGTTTTTCCACCATCGATAGATTTAGAAAAGTAGATATCGGCACTGTAAAATCTGAGGTCAACCCAGACCACATAGATATTTCCTTGCCCATCGAGGGCAGTAGAAGAAAGGCACTGAACATCATCGTCAGGGCTATTTACCCTTACATTAGGAGTCCAAGTTGTCCCGGCATCAGTAGACTTGGAAAAGTAGATCTCAGGAAATAATTGGGCCCACCTGTCATCTGCCCAGGTTACATAGGTAATCCCAGTATCATCCACAGTTAAAGAGGGGGACATTTTAGCTGAGCAATGCCCCCAATCATTCACCTGTACTTGTGAAGTCCAGCTTTTCCCACTATCTGTGGACATAGAAAAGTAGACATTGCCCCACCATGCATCCTGCCAGGCTATGTAAAGATTCCCCTTCGCATCAACATCCAGACACGGAAGATCCGGATATGACGATATAGTTTCATCGTTTACCATCACATTCTTGCTCCAGGTCGCTCCCCCATCAAAAGAACTGGAAAAGTAGATGTCCCAACTTTGATTATTCCTTCCATCTTGCCAGGCTATATAGATGTTGCCATCCCTATCCACTGCCAGAGTTGGAGGAGAATAAAAACCCCACCTACTTGTATCAGCATCATCCACCCTCACACTGGGCCCAAAAGATACATCCTGAGCCAAAAGCATTCCTGGCCGTAAAAAGGCTCCTAAGATAAAAGCCATTAAAAATCCTAATTTTAGCCCTCTCATCTCATTCTCCTTTCACCGCAAAAGCACAAGCTTTCTGCTGATTTTGTAACCTCCAGCACGGAGTTGATAGAGGTATATACCACTGGCTACATCTTGACCCATATTGTCTTTTCCATCCCATACCACTTGATACTCTCCTGGCTTCTGTCTGCTCTCTACTAAACCCCTCACCTCCTCTCCCAAGATGTTGTAGACCCGTAGGGTGACCGCCGACGGCTGTCCGCCGTCCGCCGACAACTGACCACTGACCACTGGGGAGGGGAGGTGGTAGGGGATGACGGTGGCCGAGTTGAACGGGTTGGGGTAGTTCTGGCCCAGGGCGAAGACCTGGGGAACGATGGCCTCATCATCGTACGGAACCCGGCTATGCGGCGTTGACCTGGGGTTTCTGACCCCATCGACCAACCCAAATTGACGG
>DAOVCL010000212.1 GCA_030670005.1 Candidatus Zixiibacteriota bacterium
AAGTTAAGGCTCTGCTGTAATGTGCATCCCCATTTAATGGATCTTCCCTTAACGCCTCCTCAAACTCCTGGCTTGCCTCCCAGTAGAGCTTCCGATTAAACAGGGAGAATCCCCTCCTCAGATGGGGGTTCCTACTCCTCATCCTTACTCCCTTAAACCTGAGGTAGAGATAACCAATAGCGGCGCCACCTAAGTGGGCAAAGTGTCCTATCCCGTCAGGGGTGTGGGCCCAACTGGCCATAATCTCCAGACCTAAGAGGATAACCAGTAGGTATTTAACCTTTATGGGGAAGAGAAAATATACCAGGAAGACCCGATCTGGAAACCTCATCGCATAGGCCACCAGAAGGCCGAAGATGGCCCCTGAGGCCCCAACTGTAGGGATGTGCGTGCCGTAGGAAAAGAGGCAGGTAATGAGTCCAGCTCCGATGCCGGTAAGGAAGTAATAGTGGAGGAACCCCTTTTCCCCCATACCCCTCTCCAGATCTGGCCCTAGTATCCAGAGGGCCCACATATTAAACAACAGGTGCAAAAGGCCCCCATGGAGGAACATATAGGTGACCAGTTGATATATCATCCCCCTGCCCAGTGCAGAGGAGGGAATAAGGCCGAAAGTCATAAAGATGGCCCGATAGCCGAAGAGAAGGGAGAGGAAAAAGAAGGAGACATTTACCCCTATCAGGTATTTGACCATTGGGGTCATCCTCAGGGAGATCATAGACCTATATCTCAGGCCATCCAATTACCTACCCTCCTTCCACATCCTATAGCTTGATAGCATAGAAATTTCCTTTTTATTAGACAGGATAAACAGCCTGCATAAAAAACCCTAAGGAAGAATGCGCATTGTAATTTTTCTGTAGTTCCGGTGAGGTTAAGCGTTTTCTTGGAGAAATTGGGATAAAAATCCTGTTCATCCCGTCAGAAAAGTTCCGCCGAAGGGCGCTAAATTTACATCAAGAACTCTCATTTCAGAACCCTTATCCTTAGAGCCAGGAAGGCGCCAAAGGGGGAACCAATTCTGGTTAGAAACCTGTCCAACGGTTTGAACCATTCCTTTGTCCAGAAGGGAAATACAAGGAGGGTGCTCTTCCAGGAGAGGTCGAATCTCTCCCCCTGTGGGATGGCCTGGTGCAAGATCCTTCTTAGATCCCAGAGGTTTAAGAATCTCACGCTGCGGAAGATGGAACTCCTGAACTGGGCCTTTGTCCTCCGAATAAAGGCCGAGAGACTGAGCCTATTCAATACGGCGAGGAAGACCTCTCCCTTTCCCACCCTGATGGCCTCCCTTATTCCGGCGACCGGATCGGCCATAAGCTCCAAGGATGTAATCAGAGTAACCTGGGAGAAGGAACCATCTATAAATGGGAGGGACTCCCCCCTGGCTAAAAGCAGTTTATCACCGCTTCTCAACTTCCCCTGGGCGATCCTGAGCATATCCCAGGAGACATCAACTCCAAAGACCCTGGCCCCCTGAGAGGAGAAGAGAAGTATCTGGTTGGCCGTGCCACATCCCACATCCAATATAAACTTTCCTGGTGATGGTCTAACCAGCTCGGTTATCAGCTCGTTCTCTAAGCTCTCCGCATACCTTCCTTGAGAGGACTTAAACCATCCATCATACCCTTGGGCGATCTCCCCCCGAAAAGTTAGCTCACCCCGATAGCTTGGATTGGACAGCATCCACCTTCCCTTTCATAGTCAGCTCCTTGTCCATCCGCTCATCAACTTTCAGATTGGTAACTACCCTCTTGGCTCCAAAAGAGAAAGGCACCTCATGCATCTTCAGCACTGCCTCAAAGATCCTCTCTATATCCCCCTCGATTACCGTGGACATTGGGGTCAACTGATATTCCAGGTCTGGATAGTTATCCAGGATCTTTAGGCAGGAGGCCACATAAGAACTCACCGATGGGCTTTTTGTGCCTAAAGGGACAACCTCAACAGAGCAGACTGCCATCTCACCCTCCTTTTTTATTGTGGGAGAGGTCTCCTGACCTCGATTGTCCGGGCTCCATTACCGCTTGAGTCTCCCTTCCAGCTCCTCCCTTACCTCCCTGGTGGCCTCCACCATAACCTGGAGTTTGGCCTTGGACTCCTCCCAGGTCCTCGTCTTCAGGCCGCAGTCGGGATCAACGGTTATCTGCTGGGGGGAGAGGAGCTCTAAGGCCTTTTTAATCCCCTCTTTCACCTCCTCCTTGGTCTCAATCAAGTGGCTATGTACATCTATTACCCCTAAACCTATCTCCTTGGTGAATGGATGGCCCCGGAAGAGCTCCAGAAGGTCATAGTTGCTGTTGGCCATCTCCAGATCGATCTGATCCACGGGGAGTTCTAATAGCTTTGGATAGATCTTCTCAAACTCGCCATAGCAGATATGGGTAACGGTCTTGGCCCTGAGACCAGAGGTTACCACCCCCAATGCCCTAATGGCCAGCTCTATCTCCTCGGGGCGGGTGGAGATGGCCGGCTCATCGATCTGAATCCATTTAGCACCAGCCTCCTCCAACTCCTTTGCCTCTCGGGATACCGCCTCGGCCAGATCCATCACTAAGTCTTCCTTACTCCCGTAGTATTCGTTGAAGGACCACTCGGCCATTGTATAGGGGCCGGTCAACATCCCCTTCAATGGCTTCGAGGTTAGGCTCTGAGCAAAGGTGAAATAGCCAACGGTTATGGGCCTTAACCTCTTTACTCTCCCCACCACGAT
>DAOVCL010000047.1 GCA_030670005.1 Candidatus Zixiibacteriota bacterium
TGGGCAGAATATCAGCTTATTGAGATATCAGGTTATCAGATCAACAGCCACCCTCTAACCAGAAAGCGAATGGCCATCCTGATATCCTAATCTTCTAATCTCCTGATCCTCTGATATTCCCGCTCGCTGTGGATGTTATCATCCACAGCGCCCGTCTATAACAACTCACGAAAATCACTGAGTTTTAGATATTTGTCCTCAATGCCTTGAAGGTAGAATCTGGCACTGGAATATTCATAATCCTCTGGTCTCTCAATTCTTAGGAAATTTGCCCACTCACCCTTCAGCGGATTTTGATGAATGTATTCCGCTTTCTGATTCAAGAACTTCGGTGTAAGAACATTCTTAATGTCTACTTCTCTTAACCAGATCTTATACTTCTGCTTCTTGGTGCCCACCCAAAACTTAGCGAGCATCTGAGGGTCAACCCCCTGCATCGTCAATAGGATCTGCTGGGCCGTATATTTATTAAAATCCCTGAGTATCTGTTCAATAGAGTGCTTTTCATTTACCTTTAAAATTAGGTGGATATGATTGGGCATTAGGACATAAGTAAACAGTTCAAACCACTGGTGTTCAATACAATACCGAAGGCTACCCATCACAATCTCAGCATATCTCCTCAGGTGAAAGATACGGATCCAATTCAAGACAGTATTCGTGATAAACAACAGCTATAAGTCCTGAAATCTTTTAGCGAAGGTGCCCAATTCGGCCTTCAGTCTTATCTCTGCCATTGCTTTCTTGTGGATGATAACATCCACAAGGAGCGTGGGGAAGTGCTTGACAGATCTTGTGAATTTCAAGCATTAACTGATGTGCCTTTTGCCAAACCACAGCTTTTCGAACCCTGCAACTGGTTTTCCCTGATACCCTGATTGACTGTTATCCTTCTCACTGTTTCTCTGATCCCCTGATGCGCTGATGTTGTGATCTCCTGATTCACTGATATTCTGATCCTCTGATGTGCTCATTTTTTCTCTCTACGCTCTCGGCGGGATGGCCAACTTCTGTCCTGGGGTCAAGGCCAAGGGGTCCAACAGGTTGTTGGTCTGGGCGATAACCCGCCAACGAAAGGAACTACCCAGGGTCTTGTAGGCGATCCAGTCCAGGGTCTCCCTGGGCTTCACCACCCAGATCCGGTTCCCGGGCAATCCCCCTGAGGTGGGATTCTGCGGAGGCTGCTCGTTTTCATCAACGGTTTGCTTTAAGGTTAGATCTGCGGTGGCCCGCACAGGGGTCCCATCCGGGAGAAAAAGGGTGTAATCTACCTTTAACCTTTGAATAACGCAAATAAAGCTAAACATTTTGCCCCAACAGAGCCGGCAGTAGGGAGGCCGACCTCGATCTGATTTCCCTTGACGCAGAGATTCATCAATCTGCATCATCTTCTCTAAGATTCCCGTGTAATCCCGCACATTCTTCCCCTCCTCATAGGTATCGAAGAAGAGCTGGAGGGTGAGGGATTTGGGTTGACCTCCGCCAAACTCTAAAGGAGAGACATCCGCCCCCACATTTTCCCTCGGTTTCCAGGTATTCGTTTTGGTAATCGAATACTTTGTGGGGTTAAAGAGAAACTCAAGCTCTAGCTTCTCCCCTTCGGTCATCTCTAAGGAGCCTTTGACTAAGGATGTAGAATTGGGCATCTTCCTCCCTTGGGCAACAAACTGATTTTACCACAGATGAGCACGGATAGACACAGATGAGATCAATACCACGGAGGTGGCAGGACCCCGATTCTGCCACTCCCCCTTCCTTTGCCGTAAGATGAGGGCATCTGACGGCTCGAGGGATTTTACATTGTTCATTTTCACCTTTCTCAGCCGGGCAGCCTTTCTCCCTCATTTTGCAATCTCCTTTTGATCCTCTCGTATACCAAAAGTGCCATTTCCTCAAGGTTCTCTCTTGGCCTCTCCTCTTCAGGTGTGGAGGAGGAGACGCCGGTTATTTGGGCCGTGACCGGGGGCATAGAGGGAGTTGTGGTAGCCCGCTGGAGGGGAGCAGCCATCAGGGGAGGAACCATCCTTTTCTGAGGGGCAACCTTCGAGAACATCGGGTAGAATAAATCACCGGCTTCTGACGAAAACTTCCGAGGTTGACCTCCCTCTGACTTGCCAGAAACTAGCCTTCCCAGAGGTTTGAGGGATTTCCCTTGAACTACATGGGTAAGTTCATGGGCCAGAAGGCCGATGTTTTCCTTAGTTTGGGCGATGGACACTGCAGGGGAGAAAAAGATGTGGCTGCCCATAGTTACGGCTTCCGCACCTATCCCTTTGGTCACCTCGGCCGCCGCCAAACCACTATGGACCCTCACCTCCTCCAGCCCCATTCCAAAGAAGGACTCAAACTTTTGTCTGATTCCCATATCAAGGGGGATACCCGGTCCTTGAGCTAAAGCCTTAAAGGCAGCCTGAGTAGCCTGAAAAATGGGGCTGCCCATAGGCTGGAGAGAAGAAGCATCTTCAACAGAGGATGCGGAAACTTCAGGCCCACTCTGCGGAGGTGATTCAAAGGTGGCCGACATCTGACCCAGTTCCGCCTTTTTGTTCAAGCCTTTTTGGTTGACCCTCCTTTTTCGCTGAACCTTAGCCAGGATCTTCCCCCCAGGACGGTGGGCCTCCTCCCCTAACTCAGAAGGCCTGAGGCCTTCATACACTCCCCTCGACTTTCCTTTGATTAATTTCCCTCCTACCCTTCGGTATTTCGGATATAGCCGAGCCAAGACTCTGGCGGCTAAAGCTGGCTTTGGGGGCGAAATTGGAGGAGAAACCCTCCTCTGATCTATGGCAGCTATCCCCTTTCTCCCCTCAAAACCAGGGGAAATTTCTTCCTCCTCAGTTGAGGTTTTAAAGGCCTCCAGCATTTCGCTCTCAATTTTTGTTGGTTCCTCCTCCGGAATCGAAAGCGGAGAAAAAGGAACTTCCTGTTCAGTAACTATTGCCTCCTTATCTCCTTTAGGATATTCTACCACTGCGGGGTGATGGACAATTCCCTCTATTTTCCCCTCCCTCGGTTTAGGTGCTGCTTTCCCCTTCACCGCAAAATGGGATTTAGGGTAAATCCTTGCCAAAAACCTTTTGGCCCAAAGCGAAGTTTTGAGGACAGAGAGGATAGGGGTTTGGAGAGATCCATCAGGGGAAGGTTTTGGGGATTCCCCCTGAGATGAAATTTCCTCTAATTTCGGCTTGGCTACCTCCTCTATCTTCCCAAGTTTCCCCTTGGGCATAATGGACTCTGAAGGTAAGGGACGCTTTGGGGAGAGGGTTGCTTTTTCCTTTCCCTTAGTAGTCACAGATTGTCTCTGACTAGAGGGTTGAGACCTTCGCATAGCTTCTTCCCTATGGTAATTTGACGGAGGAATCGCCTCAGTCTTTTCTCGCATTTGGGAAAATCCCCCTTTAACAACCGGTTCAGGAGATTTTCTCAGTCCTCGCTGCCCCCCCCTAAGTCTAATCGTCCCTCTGGACCAGATCCTTGCCTTCAGCTTGGGGAGAATTCTTCCTATCCCTTTTATTACTGGGGAAGGTATAAATTTCCCCTCCTGAGGAAACTTCTCGGCTTTGCTCAATGGCTGGGCCTCACCAGGCTTAGGGGAGATTCTCCCCCTTACCAGGCGATGGAGAAATGGTAGTATTTGCCTGGTCAAAGGGGATTTCTCTTCTTTACTTCCAATTGCAGGAGAAGACAGGGGAGAACCTCTCCTCTCTAAAGGCATCTTTACTTCTGCAAGAGGGGCAGAGGAGAACTCCTCATAAGCTAAGGGCACTCCTCTATGTTGTTCTTCCCACACCATATCCAAGAACGGTAGGTTACTGGGGGTTAACGGAAGAGACAGGGTAGTATAGGCCCCTTCCTCTACTTGCTGCAGGTAACGGGAACGGAGAAACCACCGGAGAGAGCGAAATGACCCCCAGAAAAGAGGGGAGAATACGGGACGCCTATGAAGAACAAGATAATTAGTTCGCAGGGGCCAGTGGCGGAGGATGGTCAATAAATCTCCCCTATTGTAACCCTTCCACCGCCTGATGAGCAACATATCAGAAGGGGGCTTGGGAGGCCTGAAAGGCTGATATAACTTGGGGCTGGGTTTCGCCCCATCCCCGGATTTTGGCGCTCTGGTGGTAGACCAAAGGCGCCTAAAAAAGCCTGGCTTCCTCATTTAACTATCTCCATCCCCTCGTGGGCTATCTCTAACGATTCAATGGCCACAGCGTTGCCATCTGCCTTCAAGCTGGGTCCCGTCCACTTCACCGGGAAAGCACGGAAGAAATTCCATTGATGGACAGTCTCCCCATCTGGACCATAGAGAAAGACAGAGATATTTTTCCTCTCTATCTTGCCCGTTTGGGCTTTCTTGTGCCATTCCCAGAGGCCACTGGACTCCGTCATCCCCCGCTTGAGCACGAGATGAGGATATTTTACCCTTACCGGGAGGTGATGGACCATATCATTGGCCCCCCCTTCCAGGTAGGTGAATTCCTCCATCTCCCCTTCCAATCCGTTAACCTCGGTAAAAATGGCCTCCACCAATCCCTCTATCTCCACTGAGAAATGGTGGGCAGCAAAATGTTGTGGCCTTTTGCCAGTGGCAGTCCCGTTCAAGGTCGATCGCCTCCTCTGCGTTCGTGCTCCAGCCTGATCTCCCTTCTCAGAAGTTGGTAAACCCTTTCCGATAATCTATCTATATCTGGGGCAGAGGACTTAACCTCCTTCCTTTCTCTAAAAATACCCTCCACCGCCATAGCCTCAGCCTCCAAGGGCTCTGTCCCTCCCCCCTTACCCTCCACCTGCCGTTGCAGAGTACCAAAGTTAAAGTATCCCCTGGTCGATTGATGAGACCCAACCACGGATTGGGCCCATTGGGCGATGTCAAACCCGATCATATCATCTGCCTCGTAGGGGCGTATGGCCATACGTCCCTACTACGCCTCCCCCAGCCTGCGATTGATCTTGCTGATCTGCTCTGCCCAGTTGCGCCTATCCGCATGGGAGAGCTGTAGGACCTCCTGCAGGGGCCAATGAAAGTGATAGGCGATGTAGGCTACCTCCTCGTATAGGTTAGAGAGGGGGTAGCCTACAACCCCCCCGGATGGCTCAAGTCCACCTCAAACTCCCGTTCGCAGTGGGGGCACTTGGCGGTTATCTTCGTTGTCCCGTCCTCGTTTATCCTCCGATAGAAGTCCTGTAGATAGGCCAAGTCGGCCGAATAGAGGCCCTCAATCACCCCGGTATCCACATCAGGAAGATCGCCCAGCCTGGTGATTACTCTGGCCAAGAGGACAACTACCAGATAGGCCTCGTTTGCCTTTACCCGGGGATCGCGCAAGGGTTGGATCTCATCGGCAGCAGTGGCCAACCTCATTATCCCCTTCCGATGGATCTTCCCCTTGCTGTCTTTATATCCCCTTGGTAGGTTAAACTCAAACTGATCCTGGAACTCCTCCATTACCTACCTCGAACTGTTATAGTTCACCACAGATAACCACGGACAGATAAGAAATGATCAATTATCAATGGAAAATGACACCTCAGGATTCTCCGTCCTCATTTCATCTTAACTTGCTAATTGTTAATTGACCATTGATGATGGTCCTCTCCATGAGATTCCGTGGTGAACTGTCATTATAAACTTAACGCCTGCGGCCGGGCTTTTCGGACAGGATAACAGGATTTACAGGATCTTTTTTCATCCCATCTATTATTGTAATCCGCATTTGAATTGTGGGAAAGGTCTCCAGAGCTGTCAGGAGGTAACTCCTGACAGCACACTTCTGATTGACATCAGGAGACAGCCCGCACATCCCAACTCAAATAGATGTAAGGTTCACCAGGAGAGCATTGGTAGACGAGTTTTATTTGTCCTGATCATCCTCTTCAATCCTGTCTAAAAATAGAAATTCTGAGCCCAGCAGGTTATTTCGCCCGCTTGAGCCCCTCGTGGACTATGGTCAACTCCTCAATGCCGATCTCGTTGGTCTTGGCACTCAGGGATGGGCCAGAGACCTTGGAGGGCCAGCCATTTACAAAGTTCCAGCGGGCAATCTCTGAGTTGTCCTGGCCATACATCACTATGGAGCCGTTGCGGCGCGCCCCCTCCACCTTCCCCTCCTCGATCTCCCGTCGCCAATCCCAGAGGTCCATATCGTCTGTGATCCCCCGCTTGAGGGTAACGTCTGTCCATTTCAACCGACCCGGGACCTTGTGGATCAGCTCGGCCCCCCCCTTCTCAGAGGCCTTATAATCGATGATCTCGCTCTCCGACCCCAGGCCGGCCACCTCCTGGAACCGGCCCACTAATTTTCCCTGCACCTCCACATAGAAACTAAACGAGGCAATGGGATCCTTGTCTGCCATTTCTTATCCCTCCCTTCCTAAATTGGTCGGACGCAGATTTTCGCAGATAACCGCAGAAATTCAAGATCTTGAACAATCTGCGTCTATCTGCGTCCAAATTAAAATTCCTACACTATGAACTCAGTCCTCACTCAGAGACTTCTGCCCCGCCGGTATACTGGCTGATCCTGAAGATGACGAACTCCGCTGGCTTTACCGGAGCCAGACCTATCTCGCAGATCATCTGACCGACATCCCGCACCTCCGGGGTATTCAGCTCCTCATCGCACTTGACATAGAAGGCCTCAGATGGCGTTGCTCCGAAGAGAGCCCCATCCCTCCAAACCCTGGTCAAAAAGGCGGTGATATCCCTCTTGACCCGCTCCCAGAGGTCCATATCATTGGGCTCAAAGACCACCCACTGGGTACCCAATTCTATGGATTTCTCCACGAAGTTGAACAGCCGTCGCACCGGGACATAGCGCCAGGCCGCATCGCTGGAGACGGTGCGCGCCCCCCAGACCCTGATCCCTCTCCCCGGAAAGGCACGGATGCAGTTTACCCCAATGGGATTGAGGGAATCCTGCTCGCTCTTGGTAATCCGGCACTCCAACCCTACTGCCCCCCGGATGACCTCGTTTGCCGGGGCCTTGTGCACGCCCCTTGTGGTATCATTGCGGGCATAGATCCCGGCAATGTGGCCAGAGGGTGGGATGTGCACCATATTGCCGTTTCCTGACGGGTCGGGGACCTCTATCCAGGGATAATACATGGCCCCGAATTTGGAGTCAAAACCGGCCTCCTCCTGGCGCCAGGTCTTTACCTCCTGAGGGGTTAGCTCAGGCGGCACATCCAGGATGGCCACCCTGTCCTTCATGTTCTCACAGTGATCCAACATGGCCTGCTGGATGGCCTTGAGGCCCTTCTTGTCCAGAACTCCCGCCTTATAGGCCGCCATTATGTCCGGCATCAAAACCATAGTGACATCATCCAAAACCTGAAAGTTTCCCATTCCCTTCCTGGTTGCTACATCGCCCACAAAGAGATCAGGTTCGGCCTTCCTCAAGACGAGCTGGGTGGCGGCAGGTGCCACCAGAAACTCAAATTGACCGGCTAAGGGCATCCGTTCTCCCAGGGAGCCTGGGGCCTCCAGAACCTCAACCTGCACCAGCGTTGACTCCTTGTTCACCACATCGGACACATTTCGCACCCCTTTAGCCTTACTCAGGCTCAGGTTCTCAAAGGTTTCCTCCTCGGCTCCTCGGCGTACCTTCATATTGAAGGTTCCCTCAGGTCCGTCACTGACCTCCACCCTTATTCCCTCTGCTTCACCCTTGGCAAGCAGCTTCAGGGTAGGAGGAGCACCCTCCGCTCGTGCCTTCAGCAGAAGCGTGGGAGCCTTCTCTTCGGCCACCTCCTCACCAGAGGGAAGGCGGACCACATAACAACTGCCTCCCCCATTGTTGAAATAGCCATAGACCGCATGGGCCAGATAGCCTCCAGGGAGGAAGCCCCCAAAGGTATTCTGAAACTGGCTCCAGTTGGCTATGAACATCGGCTGATTAATGGGGCCCTTTTCCGTAAATCCGATGAAGGCTGCTATAGATGTTCCCACTCCCTCGATCGGTTTTGCCCCCTTCTCCACCTCCTCCACATAGACCCCGGGTGAAAGGTACTGAGGCATTTTTCTTCCTCCTTTCTTTTTGAGACCAAGCTCAAAAGGCTCAAACCCCGAGAATTCAGATGGGAATGTTTACGGTCTCCTCAGGTGGTTTTGCCTTCTTGGTGGTCTCTTTTCCGTCCTTGGTGACAACTGACAGGGTGAACTCGCCAGGGGGAATTGTTGGAAACTTGAAGTAGCCCGATTCATCGGCGGTGACCACCAGACCGTACTCCTTGATCATCACCTGGGCTGCTCCAACACCTTTCTCTGGTTCCCCTCGGCGATAAACCCGCCCCCCAACTTGGAATAGCTCATCAGGGAACTTTGTCTTCCCTAACTGGTCAACTTTCAACCGCTTGGTCACCACTATCGGCGCCTCCAGCTCCGCCTCACGATCAAGCGGCAGGGTGACCATATAGCTGACCGATGGTTTGAGCTGAGTCTCCAGGGAACCCCAGAGCTCAGCTAAACTCCTGTAGGCCCCGTCCGTTTGGGCCGTCTTGGTTTGGATCTTGTGATCCATTTCAGTTAATGCTCCTTGCATCACCTCCTTAGGTAGAATGGGAAAGCGGGTGAGGATTGACAGCACATGCCACAAGAGCCTGTGCTCGTCCTCGATGGCATTGGCCCAAACCGTGACCAGATAGGAGAGATCTATCCAGAGCGGTGGCTTCCCCTTGGAGGCCGTGGCTCCTTTCCGGTTCACTATCCAATCGTGCTGGCGAAACTCCGTGTTCTCATGGAGATCATAGAGAAAGAGGTTGATAGTGGGCTTGGAGAGCTTCCCCACCCACTCCCGGTCCGGAGACTCAAACCGGATATCTATCTCGCCACTATTCAGCTTTCCCTTGACGATTAAAAGCTGTTTTAGGCTTTCATCCAGATCATTGATCATTGGTTATCTCTTTTAAAAATTCCAATTCACAAGCACCAAATTCCAAACTTATTCACTCTTGTGGACAATTGAGCTAAAGATTTTGGTTAACTCAACTGCTTCCTTGATAAGCTTACCCCGTTCCTTTTCCAATTCTTGATTGTCACCTATATCGCATAATCGCAACCATAAACGACTTTCCTTTGCTTCCTTACGGCAAATCTTTATTCTGTGAACAAAATCCTTTTTACTCAATGATTCATTTGCTTTTTACCCCGTTAAATATCTTCTTTCGAACACTCACATTATACATCCTAATCTAAAGTGGATAATAACAGTATATCTCAATAATCACACCCTGTATTTAACGGGGCAGGTGTAATTCGCGGCTTGTGAACCAGATGATCGTATAAGTTGTTTACCATACTCAATATTTGCAATAGATCTGCGTAATTTCTTAACAAAATTTTTGCATTGTTCTGCGAATCGAAATGTCCTTTCTTCTAAATCGTATTCTTTCGAATTTGAAATCTTGGTCATTTGAAATTGTTTGTAATTTGTTGCTTGGAATTTGGAATTTTGATAATATCTCCGCTAGATAAGTGTGCATTCGCGACGTTATTATGATTCTCCTTTAAACCCAGTTTTAGGGGACATCCTGCTTTCCCCACAACCTCATGAATATCCTGTAACCATTGCTTCCAGGCTGGCGGCGGGCTTGATCCCCCCTGTTCGCTGTGGATGTCATCATCCACAGCGAACCTCAGTGGATTCACCCCCCTGGCCATGGACTCTCGCCATCGGTTCCAGATCCCCTGCCAGGCATCGGAAGGGACCTCCTCCCGTGCCTCTTCAAGTTTGTCGTATACATCCATCACAAAGTTCACATAAGGGCGAAAATCGAGCTTCTGAAGTGGTGACTGTTGTGCCACCCCTTCATTCCAACTGGCCACAACCAAACCGTAGATACAGAACTCCATCTGAAACCGGCCCAACTGCTCCCTCAAAGGTGGAAGGTCAAGATCGTCCAGGTTCCAGGCCCCCTCAGGACAGAGGGCCCACGGCTTGATGGCCACCTCTCCCCTCTCAAGAACAAAGGGATAGGCCCAGCAGGCAATGGGTCGCAAGCGATAGATACCGCAACGGAGCTGGTGCCCGGGCAGATTCAGGCCAAACATACAACGGCGTGAGCCATCTGGCTGCTCATTCATGTTGAGCACCAGGTAATATGACTTCCCCGATCCATCCAGTTGGAAGTTATATGGCGTCTCCTCCTCCTGCAGTTGGGCAAATGCAAGGAAGTCTGTGGGCTTTATGCTCAGCTCCCGAGCGACCACCCAGGCGTCATAACCACACACATTGATCAGGATCCGGGAGCAGCAGTGGCCCGGACAGGCAACACATGGGTTTGATTTTGCCTCTTTCATTTTCACTTTCTCGTCCACATTTGAGTAAAGCACATTCTTTTTCCTGTTTCCCCTTTCAATTTCATGATAAAAAGCATTTTCAGATAGTCTTAAGGTTTTGCCATATATGAAACGCTTCATAAATTAAACAAATGTTGAATGTTGAGACCTAACCCCATTTCGAGCCCTCAATCTCGCCTTCTTGATCCCCATGACTCTCTCCCTGTGCTGTGCCCAGCCAGAGCCGAGTGATAGGGTGTCTTTGACAGTCCGTCCGGGTTGGACCATGCGCCACATCGGTGGAGCTTGTCCACTGGCTCGAGGACCTCGAGAAATGTCGGTTTGGCAGAAGTCGCTTTCAGGCGATTTCCTCTACGCCAGGTCTCGGAGCGTGCTCAAGCCACCCGTTGTCTCCGCTTGTCCTCGGGCTTGCGCCTGGCACTCAGTTTGCGGGACCAAACCTCCATGTCCCGATGTCAATCCCAAGTGGCTATGGGACTTCGCCAGCCGCGATAGTGTTCACCCACAGCGCCCAGTGTACTTTCAAGAGTCCTGCGGCCGGACTCACTCCCGCTCCAGGAACCGAGTAGCTTGCCCGTCACTGTCGGCCACGCAATGTTAAAAGCCCTCGCGTACAGGCCCATCTTCTTCGCTTCCTCGCGGAGAGCTTCGGGTGGACTCTCGGCCGACTGAAGAAATGCACGGGCGGCGACCTCACCTTCGAACCCGAACTCCGTGCTGACACTCCAGTCGGTCCCCTGGACGGTGCCAGCGAAGGCCGTGCAGAAGTCCTTCGTCCACAGCTCGGCCTTATTTACCGCCTCTTTGATTTCCCCCGCCTCCACGACATTTGCGGCGGCCGCGGCGAGAGTGAGAACACCGCCCATCACGAAAGCCCCAGTGAGGGCCAGTTCTACGGAAGCATACTTGGCGAATGCCCTGGCAAGCCATCTGGCCACCTTCTTAACGTCCACGTCAAACTCAAACGTCACTTTTCTCGTAACTTGGAACGTGATCTTGGTTCCGTCAGGCATGGTCCGCTTGATCTTCATTTTCGTATCCGCGGCCGAAAGGTGGATCTCGCCAATGTCAATTTTGCCCGTCTTCCAATCGGCCTTGGCAACGACGATCTTCAGATCGGCGGCAATATTCCCACTCTTAAGGCCGCCGATGGTGATACCAGCGTCCGCACCGTCCTTAGTAACCTGGATATCTCCCTTGGTCTGAAGGGTTGCTTTTCCGAATTCGTTTTCCGTTTCCGCCCATACCTTATC
>DAOVCL010000024.1 GCA_030670005.1 Candidatus Zixiibacteriota bacterium
CTTTTTTTGGATGTCCTACGGCAGGCCAAGACTGAGGAGCAAACAGGCGCTGAGGCAGATTTTATCCAGAAGGTGCTTCGGCTCACCCCACGGACCAAGATACTCGATGTGCCCTGTGGCAATGGCAGGCTCTCCCTCGAACTGGCCTCGCGTGGTTATCAAGTTACGGGAGTGGACATCACACTGCCTTTACTGGACGATGCGCGACGCAAGGCGGCTAAGCAACAATTGGAGGTTGTGTGGGAACATCGGGATATGCGTGATCTCCCCTGGCAAGAGGAATTCGATGACGCTTTTTGCTTTTGGGGAAGCTTTGGTTACTTCGATGAGATCGGCAATCGAGGTTTTTTGAAGGCTGTTGCTCACGCCCTCAAACCAGGGGCCAGGTTTCTTTTAGATACCCACATCGCCGAAACGCTTCTTCCCAAATTCCAAAAGCGTGACTGGCAGCGAGTGGGGGATATCCTAATGCTCCAAGAGCGATGCTATGATCACCTACATAGTCGAGTTGATGCGGAAATGACATTGGTTAAGTCAGGCAGAATTACGAAGAGAGCGAGTTCAGTGCGGATATACACCTACCACCAGCTTTGCCAGTTGCTTGGGGAAGTTGGCTTTGCGATCTGTGAAGGGTATGGCTCATTGAATCGGGAACCATTCAAGATTGGCTCGCAGAGGCTATATCTGGTTGCAGAGAAAAAGGGAGTTTGATTGCTTATAGAGCGCCCTGTTCTTGAGGCTAACATCGCCTTAACCTAACAGTAGGTAAAGATACCTGATAAACTTTATCCTGATCTGGCTCTGGTTTGAAAGGTGTGAAAGGGGAACTTGCATCCAAGATAGGAGGAAAGATGGAGGAACTTACTTTTTCCGTAAAGAAAGGGTCAGAACCTACGGAACTTGAAGCTCAATATGATCTGGTAATTCTGGGGGCTGGGCCGGCAGGGCTTACGGCGGCCATCTATGCCGCCAGGGCCAAACTGAAGACCTTGGTGGTGGAAAAAGAGGTCATAGGAGGGGAGATAGCTTCCACTGATATGGTGGAGAACTACCCAGGGTTCCCAGAGGGGATAAGCGGTGCAGTTCTCGCCCAAAGGATGGAGGAGCAGGCCAAGAAGTTCGGCGCCCAGATATATCAGGGGGTTATCAACCGGGTTGAGCTAAAGAGGGATGCCAAAATGATTAATTTAGATGGAAAGAAAATAAAGGCAATCTCCGTGATTGTAGCCACGGGCACCTCCCCCAAGCTATTGGGGGCCCCTGGTGAGAAGGAGTTCAAGGGAAAGGGTGTCTCCTATTGCGCCACCTGTGATGGGCCTATCTTCTCCGGGAAGGATATTGCCGTTATTGGCTGTGGCAGCTCAGGCCTCCAGGAGGGGCTCTTCATCCTCAAGTTTGTGAAGTCTATCTCATTTGTGGAGTTCTTGCCCACTATTCAGGCGGAGAAGATCCTTCAGGATCGGATAAAGGAATATGAGAATGTGAAGTTTTACCTGAACCATCAGGTTCTCTCCATCAATGGGGACAAAACTGTCCAGAGCATTACGGTGAAGGATAGACGGAGCGGCCAGACCAAGGAAATCCCGGTTAGTGGGGTCTTCGTCTATGTGGGGCTAATTCCGAACATTGACTTCCTGAAAGGTGAGCTAAAGCTCAACAATTGGGGATACATCATTGCCGATGAGAGGCTGCAGACCTCCATACCTGGGGTCTTCGTCGCCGGCGATGTGCGAGAGAAGGATATAAGGCAGGTAGCCACGGCAATCGGCGATGGGGCAGTGACGGCGGCCTCAGCAGGAGAGTATATAGAGAGGCTGAAGAGGTGATGGGCCCTTTCCCTGGCTGTGGCATTGGTGAATTTTTCACCGAAAGAGATACAAAGATTTTGAGGAGGTGTGAATTTGGGTGAGTTGAACAGTTTGGCCCAGGAGATCGCCCGCTGGAGGGAGGAGAAGGGGTTTGTCACCAATTGGGAGGGGATGCTGGCCAAGCTTATGTTGGTCGTTACAGAGGTCTCGGAGGCGGCCGAAGCGGTAAGGGAGGATAGTAGGGAGAAGTTTGCCGAGGAGATAGCCGACACCTTTATCAGGCTCTTGGACATCTGTGGGAGCATAGGCCTCGATATAGAGAGGGGGATAAATCAGAAGATGGAAATGAACAGAGGTAGACCTTACAGGCATGGGAAGAAGAGCCAATGGTAGAGGAAAGCAAAATTGTCAATTAGCAATGTAACAAATGAGCAATTATCCCAAAATATGCATTAACCACAGAGGGGCACAGATATTCACAGATTACGTTAGAGTCTTCAAAGATATGGGTTTTCACCTTTTATGTGAAATTCTCTCTTTGGATCTCTTGCCATTTCAGTAATTTTCAGTTTTTAAAGCATAATTCGGGTTAATATCTTGTGATGATCTTGTGAAATCTCGTGGTTTCTTAATGCATATTCTGAGGTTATCAATGGTAAAGATTTACCCTCAGTGGCCCAAAAATATCAAAGAGGAGGAAATTTGAGGATAGCTGTTTTGGGAAGTGGGCTTATGGGGAAGGGAGCAGCCTTTGACCTGATGAGTTCCCCGCAGGTAAAGGAGGTTTTGATAGTGGACAGCGAACGGGGCCGAGCCGAGGGCCTGGCTGAGTGGCTGAAGAGCCCCAAGGCTAAGCCGGTGACCGCGAATGCCCAAAATCCTGAGGAGATAGTTGGGCTATTGGAAGGTTGCGATGCGGCGATAAGCTGCTTGCCCTATAGATTCAACTTGGAAGTAGTCAAGTATGCCATTAGAGCGCAAACTAACCTCTGTGATCTGGGGGGGAATATAGAGATTGTAAAAAAGGAACTGGCCCTCTCCCAGGAGGCCGAAAGGGCTGGGATTACCATAATCCCAGACTGTGGCCTGGCCCCAGGGATGGTGAGCATCTTTGTTCACTTAGGGGTGGAGAAGCTTAAGGAGGTTGATGAGGTGCACATCAGGGTTGGTGGGCTTCCTCAGAGCCCCCAGCCTCCCCTCGGTTATATGCTCGTCTTTTCCGTTTCCGGCCTGATAAATGAGTATATAGCGCCCTGCCTTGTCCTTAAGGATGGTAGGCTCACTCAGGTTGAGCCCCTCACCGAGGTTGAGGAGATCAGGTTCCCGCCTCCCTGGGGGAGGTTGGAGGCATTCCAGACATCGGGGGGGACATCAACCCTCCCCTCTACCTACCAGGGGAGGGTAAAGGAGCTTGTCTACAAGACCATAAGGTATCCCGGACACTGTCAAATAATGAAACCGATGGTTGATCTGGGATTGGCCAGTTCAGAGCCAGTTATAGTTGATGACCAGAAGGTTATTCCCAGGAATCTATTTGAGACTCTGCTCCTTTCCCACCTGCCCACCTCCGGCCCGGATGTGGTGCTTCTGCGGGTCACTCTTCTGGGGAGAGGGAAGAAACTTAGCTACGAGATGATCGATTTATATAATCCCCAGACCGGCCTTTCGGCTATGATGCGCACCACCGCCTTCCCGGCCTCGATAATTGCCCAGATGCTCGGCTCTGGTAGGATAGGCCAGAGGGGGGTAGTCCCCCAGGAGCTCTCCGTCCCCCCTGAGGAGTTCTGGCAGGAGTTGGGAAAGAGGGGAATAAGAGTGGAGGAGAGGTGGGATAACCGACCTTAGATTATGATTAAACACCGAAAATCACTGAAAAATAAAAGGACCCCCCAGAAATTCATTTAAAAAATGGAATGCCATTTTTATAATTTCCTGATATTTTGGTGTCATTCGGTGTTTTTATGCATTATTTGAGCTGAGGGCTCGGATTTCTAAAAATTCCGAGGCCAGGGGGAGTTGCAATGAAGAACAGGGAAATCTCCGAGATATTTGAGAAGATCGGTGACATCTTAGAGTTTAAGGGTGATAGCAGCTTTCGGGTGAACGCCTATCGTAAGGCGGCCAGGGTACTCCAGGATCTCACCGAGGACATTGAGGTCATTCATCAAGAGGAGAGACTGCGGTCCATCCCTGGTGTGGGGGAGGGCATTGCCAAGAAAATCGCCGAGTACTTAGCCACGGGCAGGATGACCAAGTATGAGGAGGTGAGGAAAGGCGTCCCAGATGAGCTAATCAGGCTACTGGGCATTCCGGGGATGGGGCCCAAGACTGTGGCCCTGATCTACCGAAAATTGGGGATTAAGGATATAGAGAACCTGGAGAAGGCGGTAAAAGAGGGAAGGCTGAGGGACCTTCCCGGATTGGGGGCGAAGAAGGAGGAGAACATCCTCCGGGGGATAAAGCTAATGCGGGAGGCCGGCAAGAGGATCTCCTTGGGTGTTGCCCTCCCTCTGGTGGAGAGGATCGTAGATGATCTGAAGAGGAGGGCGAAGGTAAGCCAGGTATATCCGGCCGGCAGCCTGCGCAGGATGAAGGAGACGGTAGGAGATATTGATATTTTGGCCACAGGCACCGATGGGGGAAGGATAATCGAGGCCTTTACCTCCGGCCCCGGAGTGAGGGATGTGCTGGCCTCTGGGGAGACCAAGGGGAGCATAATCGCCGAGGGGGGCATTCAGGTTGACCTGAGGGTTGTGCCCCAAAGCTCCTATGGCTCGGCCCTGCAGTATTTCACCGGCTCCAAGGCCCACAACATACACCTGAGGGAGATAGCCAAATCCAGGGGGATGAAGATATCCGAGTATGGCATCTTCCGGGGGGAGCAGAGGTTAGGTGGGAAGAGGGAGGAGGATATCTACTCTACCCTGGGACTGAGCTTCATCCCACCGGAGCTGAGGGAGGATCGAGGGGAGATAAAGGCCGCTCAGGAGGGGAAGATCCCCCAACTGGTGGAGGATGGTCAGATCAAGGGGGATCTCCATGTCCACTCCAAGTGGAGCGATGGGACGGCCAGCATCGAGGAGATCGCCCTCAAGGCCAGGGAGATGGGCTATGAGTATATAGCCATCTGCGACCACTCCCAGTCCTTGAAGTTTGCCGGAGGGGTCTCCATAGAGGATATGGCTAAGAAGTTGGAGGAAATAGAGAGAGTAAATGAAAAGATCGAGGGGATTAGAGTCCTCTCCGGCACAGAGGTGGATATAAAGACAGATGGGACCTTAGATTATCCTGATGAGCTCTTGGAGAGGCTGGATCTGGTGGTGGCCGCGATTCACACGGGGTTTAAGCAGCCCGAGGAGCTAATCACCAAGAGGATAGTCTCTGGCTTAGAGAACCCCAATGTGGACATAGTTGCCCATCCTACAGGCAGGCTCATCTCCAGCCGAGAGGGCTACAGCGTGGACCTGGGCAAGGTCTTCTCTGTGGCGGCAGAGATGGGGGTAGCTTTGGAGATCAATGCTTACTATGACCGCTTAGACCTCAACGATATTGCCTGCAGGAGGGCAAAAGAACAGGGGGTAAAGCTCTCCATCGGCACGGATGCCCACCATATTGACCAGCTCTGGATGATGAGGCTGGGGGTTGCTGTGGCTAAGAGGGGATGGCTTGGCCCGGAGCAGCTCCTGAACACCTGGCCGTTGGAGAGGCTTTTGGCCTGGCTCAAAACCAGAGGTGGATAAGAGGATAAGTGCAATAGCTTAATGCAAAATGCAGAGTACAGATCAAAGCGAGGTGGCAGAACCCCGATTCTGCCACCCTGCTCTCTTGCCGTCAGGTGGGGGCACCTGACGGCTCGTGGGGGGCCAGTCAGATGAGGGTATCTGGTCGCTCACTTATTGGCGGGTCGCAGGATCTGATTACGAACTTATGAATAATTCGGGTTAAGTTCGAGGTTAGAGGATGAGGGTTGGGAGGTGATGCACATCATAGAGAAGGGAAAAGTTTGGATTCCCAAAGGGAAAGAAAGGAGTCAAATCCCACTGGGCCTATAGGCCAGAGGCCCAAGCTGGGGAAGCTTGATCCTAAGATATTGGCCGGGTTCCTGAAGAGGTTCTGCCCCCCAGATCTCAGGGTGGTAGTTGGCCCCAAGGTTGGTGAGGATGCGGCGGTGATCGATATGGGCGATAGGTTCTTAGTGGCCGCCACAGATCCGGTGACCCTGGCCACAGAGGGGATGGGGACCTACTGTGTGGAGGTAAATGCCAACGATGTAGCCGTTATGGGAGCAGAGCCCAGATGGTTTCTGGCCACCCTCCTTCTACCGCAAGCCGCAGGTGCCGAGAAGATAGCCGAGGAGATATTCTCCCAGGTATCTGAGGCCGGCCAGAGGCTGGGGGTTGCCCTCTGCGGCGGCCATACGGAGGTAACCGATGGCATAGAGAGGCCTATCCTCATCGGCCAGATGTTGGGGGAGGTGGAAAAGGATAGGTTGGTCACTTCCTCTGGAGCCCAAAAAGGTGACCTTCTCCTCTTGACCAAAGGGATAGCCATCGAGGCCACGGCCATAATTGCTAAGGAGAGAGAGGCAGAGTTAGAGGGGAAATATGGGGAGGAGTTTGTCCGCAGATGCCAAAGATTTCTTACAGATCCTGGGATAAGTATAGTTAAGGAGGCCGGGTTGGTAACTCGAACCGCCCGGGTTCATGCTATGCACGACCCCACGGAGGGAGGGATAGCCACAGCACTTTATGAGCTCTCCTGGGCCTCTGAGGTAGGGATAAGGGTGCAGAGGGAAGCCCTGCCAATTCTGAAGGAGACCAAGATCCTCTGCCAGGAGTTTGGGCTTGATCCCTTAGGTGTAATTGCCTCAGGCTCCCTGCTTATCTCCCTCTCCCCCAGGGATGCCCCTCGGGTGATTGATGCCTTAGAGGATGAGGGCATCCCCTGCACGGTTATTGGAAGGGTAGAGGGGGAAGGGGTAAAATGGGAGGATGGAGGTGATCTCCCCCTCTTCCCCCAAGATGAAATAACCAAGCTTTGTTAAATCCAGTGGTCAAAAAGCCCCTGCCTTCAGCAATCAGCTTTTGGTGCCGTCAGAGCTCCTGCCCTGACGGAAAAAAAGTTGAAAAAATTTTGACGAAAAATTCCAATTTTTGCGACTAATATATATGAAGGCCGCCCCCAAGGTTATTTTCTACCGCACTTTAGTGCGGGTTGGGCCCCTTCAGGGCCCTCTTTGGAGTGCTGTGACAGGAGTCACAGCACTCCAAAGGGGCTAAAGCCCAGAAGAGGTTACCCCAGCTAAAGCTGGGTAGAAGCAACTAAATGTAGGGACAGGGCTTTAGCCCTGTCCGAGGGGACGGACCGACATCCCGGCCATCTGCGGGGCGCGGAACGCAACATTACCCGGCAACTGACAAGGGGAATTAAGTTGGTAATTAGAGATTTGCCCCCAACTTGCATTGAAAAGTCAAGAGTAAAGATGTGACCCCTTATTATCCCTCCTAAACTACATATCAGCTCCCGGATACCTCTTCGATCAGAAGAGGTTTGAGGGGCTCTGGCCAGCCCGCTATCAGCTCATTGGAAAGGATATCCTCACCACCCATGCCGTCTACTGGCCTATAATTCTGAAGGCCATTGGGCTTGAGCCTCTGGAGACCATCATCGCCCACGGCTGGTGGCTTATGGGGAGGGACAAGATGTCTAAGTCGAGGGGGAATGTGGTCAGCACCGAGGAGCTGGCCTAAAGCTATGGGGCCGATGGCTTTCGTTACTTTCTGATGAGGGAGATGACCCTGGGGCAGGATGCCGGCTTCAGCGATAAGGCCTTAGTGGGGAGGCTAAACAGTGATTTGGCCAACGACCTGGGGAATCTGGAGAGCAGGCTTTTGAAGATGGTGGATGGCTGGTGGGAGGGGAAGATCCCTCAACCAGGGGATTACCAAGAGGAGGACGAGGAGCTGAAGAGGTTGACCTCACAGGTGGCCGAAAGGGTGGAGGATTTGGTGGAACAACTCAAGCTCGATGGGGCCATTGAGGAGACATTCAGACTGATTAGGGCCACAAACAGGTATATAGAGGTCACCTCCCCTTGGAGACTGCAGAAGGAAGGGAGGAGGGAGAGGTTGGGGACTGTCCTCTATATCGCCTGCGAGGCCTTGAGAGTGGCCTCCCTTCTTTTGAGTCCGGTTATGCCCGGAAGCTGCGGAAGAATTAGGCAAAGGTTGGGAATGGAGGAGGCGAAACCCTCCTGGAAAGATGCCTATAGGTGGGGCCTCTTACCGCCTGGGGGTAGGATAAAGAGGGGGGATCCTTTCTTCCCACGACTTAAACTCAAGAAACCGGAGGAGGAGATAGTCAGTTGGGAGGAGTTTAAAAGGCTTGATCTGCGCACGGCGGAGATAATGAAAGCAGAGAAAGTGGAGGGAACGGATGAGCTCCTCAGGCTGAAGATTGACATAGGTGGGGAGTTAAGGCAGATAGTGGCTGGGATCGCCCATCGCTACCAACCACAGGAACTGATCGGGAGGCAGATCGTGGTAGTGGCCAACCTCCAGCCAGCAGAGATCAGGGGGATCCAGTCCCATGGGATGTTATTAGCGGCTGTCTCTGGGAAGGACCTCGTCCTCATCACGCCAGACGGGGAGATCCCCCCGGGGCGAAGGTAGAGTAACAAGGGGAATCTCCTCCCCTACCATCCGTTGAATTTGCCTGGCAAAGGGATTGAAGTCAAGCCATGAGGTTTTTGTGAAGGGGGAAATTCTTGCGAAAAAACCTTGTCTTTTGGAAAACAGGGCATTATTTTTACAAAAAGAGGTGTGGTGATTAGGTTAATGCTGATGCACATACATATTCTTCTTATCTGAGCAGGTACAGCTAAAAAGATGTAGATTCTTCCTTTTTTAAACTACTCATTCTTCCCCTAGGGCTTTGAGCTAAAGGCTCCAGGGAAAGGGGGTTCCTGTTTGATTTTTGGGCAGAAAGGAGGTTTTACAATGTCTATTAAGTTTCTTAAAATAGCCATCTTTTTATCATTTTTCTTCCTTCAGCTAACTATTTCTGCTTCTTTTTCTTATGTAGACTCCAAACCCGATGGGCCCTATACTGTGAGGCTTTCTGATAAGCAGAAGATCTACCTTCTGATTGACCTGCTTAGGAAAGGGGTAAAGCAGCAGAAGCCCGAAAAGATAGCTGAGGTTATGGCTCCTGATTTTGGTAGTGGAGGCAAGAGTCTGGGGAAGAAGAAACTTAAGGCGGAGTTGAACGATCTGTTCACCAATTCTCAAGAGAGAAGAGAAAGTGCCAGATTCAAGGAGTTAAAGCCGGTTGGTATGGAGGTGAGTTCAACCTGGGATTTTGAGATTAGGGATGTAAAGGTCCATCTACGAGGAAATAAGGCAACGGTGGACTGTGACCTGATTTTCTGGGCGGCAACCCCGGATCCGGAGGATAAAGACTATCCTTTGGGGAGAAGGGTGAAGGAGACATTTATCTTCTCCAAAAGGGATGATGTCTGGAGACTCTCCCGTGCAGATAAGTTCTTAAATTTCCTCGAAAGTTATGGGGAGATTCCTCTGGATAAGGGGAATGAAGAAACCCCTAAGGTGAAATGATGTTTAGAAGAATAATCTTATCCCTGGCTATCCTTTTTATAGCCCTAATTTTCCCGGTTGACAATCCTCTTTTTGCCGATCAAACAACACTAATTCAGGCAGATATCTTCGAAGGTATTTCTAAATTGACCAAGGGGGTAGCCAATAGCCAGTGGAATGTTGACCTTTTCTCCAGGCCTTATTCATCTGCACTCTCTTACACTACAAATTATTATGCCTCACAAATGAGGCATGCTTTAGTTTTTGTAGTTGACCCTTGTTGGAATAGGGTAGTCTATTATGATACTGCCGCAAAAAGTCCATTCCGAGCTATAACGGATTAGATCGAGATGAATAACACATTCATATCTAAATGAGTTGCACCCAGCTCTCAATGCCCAGAAGAGATTGTGGATACATACGAGGGATATTTATACACAAGATCGTTTGACTTACATCTTCCTAACATGGTAAGCATTGAGTATTAGGAAAATATGATCTTGTTGGTTGAGTTTTGTGAGAAAGGAGGCAATTGGGCAATTATGAAAAAGAGAGAATGTATGCTGTATTGTTTTAAAATTGCTATACTCTTTTTGCTTCCCATACTCTGTTCGGGCTGTTGGCTATGGGATATACTATTTAATGTAGATGTTGATGACGAGCAGTTAGAAAAAACTATGCACATTGAATATGACCATCAGGTCTCATACGATGTCTTTTTCAGACAGGAGGGTTTGGACGATTTAGAGGATGCTTTTGCTAATGCTGGAACTGATGTTGATCTGTGGGATGGGGGTGAGGTCATTGCTGATGAAATAATTGACTATACGTTTGCTGATGTAGAAGCATATTCCAGAAAGCATAGGGATGATACAACAAATTACAATATGCATCTTTTGGGGGTTCAGGCTGCCAAAAATCATCCTACGATTTTGGGGGTTTCAGAGGGGGGTGGTGGTCCATTTAGCTGGTCGTTCGTGTTTGTTCAGACGATCAAAGATCATCCCAATGTCAATGATGAAGATAATATGATTGAGAGGGTTACAATTCACGAGTTAGGACATCAAAGAGCAAATTTAACTGAAGCAGATGAACACCCAGAGTTACACAGCTCAAGTGATTGTGTGATGTATAGAACCTATTCTCCCCATGCTCATCCCCAGTTTTGTAGTAAGTGCCAACAAACAATTAAAACCGTTAGTTGGTAATAGGAGGTGAAAACTAATGAAAAATAAAATTGTCGTTACCCTTTTGGGGACATTCGCATTACTATTCTGTCTTTTGTGGATCTATCATGCAATAGCTGATGATTCCTCGTCCGTGCGGTTAGAGATAAACTTAGCGAAAGACACTTTTCTCCTATATGAACCAATTTGGGTTACGCTCTCGCTCACTAACATCGGCAGCAGTCCAAAACGGGTTACTGAACCCTCTTCTTTACTGGATAGGCATTTTTGTTGTTATGTAGTCGATTCAAAAGGGGATACTCTTAGTAAAAATGCTTCAAGCTATGCTCTAGGCTATCCAAGTGTCATAATTGAGCCAAACGAGACTATCTCTTATGCGCATAATTTGCTGGGAGTCTATGGGGGAGTTAAAGGTAAATTCCCTAGTCTATATTTTCTAAAGCCCGACACACATTCAGTTCAGGCAGGACAGATTGTGAATGTGTGGAGCTCTCCTGACCGTGAGGTAGTCAAGAAATCCAACACGCTTAAATTCACTGTAAGAGAGCCAACTGGGGAGGAACTTAAAGCCTGTCAGTTGCTAAGAGAGGCAGATGACTATTATAGGCGAAAGAAGCTGGAGAACAGGTTGGAGAAGTTACGTAGGATTGTGGATCAATATCCCAATAGCGTTTATGCTGATTTGGCACTCCGAAAAATTGCTCGTACCTATGTAATTGGTCTTAGTAACGACCTAAGGGCAATTGAAGCGTTTGAGGAGCTTATTGAAATATACCCTAAGTCGCCGTTTGTGGATAATGCTGTTTTGGGCATTGCCCTTTTTTACGAGAATAAGAAGCAAATCGAGAAAGCAAAAATTGCACTTGAGGTGATAGTAGAGAAATATCCAGACAGCAGAGCATCTGGGGAAGCGGCGAAGATTTTGAGCAAGATAGAAAAGGGGGAATTTTAAAAAACCTTAATTGTTGCTTTGAATATAGGGAGGATCCAGATGAGAAACTTTGCTGAGTTCTCTATTGTTCTGTGCTTTAATAATAAATTCTGTGGTATGTGCCAACAAACACTTAGAAACGTTGTTTGGTAATGGGAGGTAAAAGGCGATGAAAAGGGAAATTGCTATTATCTTTTTTGTGTTTCTTGGAACATTGGCTCCACTGTTCCCATTTTCTGATCTTAACGAAGTGATAGCTGGCGATTCTCAACCCTTGCAATTGGAGATAAGTTTAGAGAAGGACGCCTTTTTACTGCGTGAACCAATCTGGGTTGAGATCTTGCTCACCAACACTGGGAACAGCTCAAGGCGAGTTACTCATTCTTCACCGCATAGGTACTTGCGACTTTATATAGTAAGTTCAAAAGGTGACACACTTTCTAAACGTATCATAACTTCTTATATGAGACCACCAAAAGGCACAGTACTTAAACAAGGCGAATCTATTTTGTATACGCTTAATTTACTCACATTATATGGGGGAAAGGAGGACAAATTCAATGTTAGATATTTTATAACACCTGATACATACTCCATTCAGGCAGAACAGACTGTAGATATATGGAGTTCTCCTGAGCTTTTGAAAATCAAATCAAATCTCATTAGGTTTACTGTAAAGAATCCGACTGGGGAAGAGCTCAAAGCCTGTCAGTTGTTAAAGGAAGCTTATGAGCTTCAGATCCAAGAAGGGGGGGAAACACCAAAAGATGAGTTTAGACACATTGTTGAGTTGTATCCTAACAGCGTTTATGCTGATTTAGCACTTATGTACATTTCGGGTCCACGTGATGGCTATAAGGAGCTCTTCGAGAATTATCCTAATTCACCTTTTGTTAGAAAGGCTGTCTCTAACATCGCGGATTTTTATAAGGATAAAGAGGGAACTGAAAAAGCGGTCAGCGTACTCAAGGCATAGTAGAGAAATATCCAAATAGCAGAGCTTCTGGGGAAGCAGCGAAGATTTTGAGCAAGATAGAAAAGGGGGAATTTTAAAAAACCTTAATGGTTGCTTTGAATATAGGGAGGATCCAGATGAGAAACTTTTGCTAGGTTCTGTGCTTTGATAATACCGACTTACTTTCCAGGACTTCGAAATCAGAAATGTAGAAGTCTATGTCAGTGGCAATACTGCGGTTGTCACCTGTAATTTGATCTTCTGGGC
The DNA here is from genome assembly GCA_030670005.1 of Candidatus Zixiibacteriota bacterium. GTDB lineage: Bacteria > SM23-81 > DAOVCL01 > DAOVCL01 > DAOVCL01 > DAOVCL01. The sequence goes on from DAOVCL010000024.1 coordinate 12,744, forward strand.
GGCGGAGCCGGACCCGGAGGATAAGGAATATCTTTTTGGGGGATAGGAAGGGTAAAGGAAACACTCCTTTTCCCCAAGAAGACGATATTTGGAGGCTGTATCTCGGGCCGGCAGGCTGTTGAACTTTACTGAGAGAGATGAAGAAATACGTTTAGTTGAGAAACAAGAAGAAATGCCTAAGGAAGAAACAGTTAGAAGAAAATTTGAAATCCTTAACATACGAAAGACGAGGTGAGTGTTATGTCCAAAGGGAATCTTATAAATTCATTTTTCGCGATATTCATCATAGCTTGCATATTCCCCTTCAATCATCCCCTCTATGCTCAGACAACCCTAATCCAGGCGGATGCCTTCCCACAAGAAGGCATCAGAAAACTGACAAAATCAGTGGCTAACACTTACTGGGGAATTAATCTTTTCTCAAGATCTTATCGTAGCTCCCTTTCATATACTACCGATTATTACGGTGAAGTCAATCATGCTATAATGTTTATCATCGATCCCAACTGGGAAAGGATGGTTTATTCCGATCTTCAATGTGATTGGATTAGAGCCTGGGGTCACGGGGAGCTCAATTTTCCGCATGGGATTACCTCTGATAACTATTCATACACTCCTAGTAGATTTAACATTTATATTGCTGACACCGGTAATGACAGGATTGTACATTTACGCTTAAATTACTACAATCCATACGGATACCCATGTGAGCCTTCTTTTGATATCGAAGAGTCCCTTACTGATGCTTCAGCCGGGTTAAGTAAACCCTATGATGTAGACTTAAATGATGGAGGGGACTTGTGGGAGGAGGACGATGACTATCTTTGGGTAGCTGATTTCGGCAATCATATGATCAAGAGGTTTACGATGTGTGGGGATTTGGTTAAGAGCTTTGGTAGTTATGGTTCAGGGAGTAATCAATTTAAATACCCCAAAGCAATTGTCAACGGACGAAACTTCCAGTCTGGTAAGAATAACAAATATTTGTATGTTGTGGACTCCGGAAACAATCGGATAGTCAAACTATATGATCCAACTCCCACCACAGTCCAATGGGTGAGCACTTATGAACCTCCATCGGAGTCCAATTTGACCTCCATCGAAACTGATACATACGGCAATGTATGGGTAACAGAATTTAACAACGGCAGGATTTTAAAACTAACCCCTGATTTGGAACTTCTGACCACATTCGGCAGCCAGGGTACTGGAGACGACCAATTTCTCTATCCCACCGGTTTTTCCACTCCCGGCGCATTTCAATATCAACAGAATTGGCCGCCAGGTTGGATTCGTGGCTTTGCCGACGCCTTTATTGCTGAGAAGTGGACAGACAACTCTGGGGGGCAACGTTATCTGATGGGAGTGGATGTAGTTAATTTTCAAGTGACAACAAACTCATCTCAATCAACTGCTTACTGTAGTTTTACCTTGACAGATCAGGCCGATGTAACAGTGAAAGTATATGACTCAGGAAATAACCTAATAACCACCTTGCGAGACGAAGAGATGGCAACCGGAGCTGTTGGCCCTATTGCCTGGAGTGCAGATGCAAGACCCTGGGGCGAATATAGGATAGAGGTGACGGCTGTTTCGCTTTATCTGCTTGGTGGGACCGGCCCTCCGCTAAATGACGTAACCAAAAATGCAAGTGTATGGGTTGGACAAAAGGCTCCGCAAATCACCAGGGGCCCCGTCATTTATTATGGTTCTGACTGTTGTGCAGTGGCGAACCATACCTACACAGTTAGTGTCTATACTAACGACTTGACAGGGGATAATTTCTCTTACGATTGGTGGGTGGATGGTGATCCAGATCGCCCTTGGATTAAGGGTACCATAACTGGGGATGGTCGTATAGTGCAATATACCGCTCCTGGATCTGGCAAAGGAGGAAAGGACGTTCTTCCTGAAAATAGGATTAATGTTTCCATAAGTTTTGCGGGTAATTGGGATAGCGGCAATACGGGTTGGTTTAATATCCATAGTGGTCAGTGTGAGTGTCCTCCTGCTTGTCCTTTTGTCTTCACCTGGGATGGAAGAGAATACCTTGAGGATAATAATATTTTGCCTGCCTCCGAGCTTTTACCAGGGGAAGGTGATATCACAGACAAATATAAACTTGAGCACCAACCTGTGGTAAAAGACAAGGAGTATCTTCTCCAGATAAAGGAGTTTGAGCATGAGCACTCCTATTTAGATCAGGTGAGACTGTTGGCTGTGGATCATCCAGCGGATGTGCCAATTGGGCTGAATCCTGAGGGTGAGATAATTCCCTATAGGAGA
>DAOVCL010000054.1 GCA_030670005.1 Candidatus Zixiibacteriota bacterium
CTATCCTCCTCTTTATATGAACTTGCGATCTTCTCACCTTCCCATAAAGCCTGTAATATAGCTGGGCATTCTCCTGAGGGGTATGTTTTGGATCCAACTCCACTTCAATTAGTTCCCCTTCTGGATCATAGAGATTGGGCAGTTCGGCTTTCTCCATCCCCTTTCTCAAATCCTTCAGATGAGAGATTATCAGATCCCCTTTTATTTTATAATCCTCTGCATTCTTTGAGGAGAGATAATCCTCCTCGAGTTTCTGTAAAAGAAGCTGCAAGTCTCGATATTTCTTACCTAAGACCTTACAGAGATACATCTTTCGGCTGGACAGCTCTTCCCATCTTCTCTTCTCATCAAATAGGTAACAGATCGCCTCGTTAACCGATCCAAACCCCTTCCTCCTCTGCGGAGGGACTCCCCTGATCTCCATAATACTCAGCCAATCCGGCCTCCCCTCTTGATTAAAGAGAACAAGTGGGGTAATCCTTCCCGATTTCCAATCCTCAAGGATTTTCCCTACCTCTTCAAGGAGCCATCCCATTTTTTCCTTATTCAAGGATTGATCTGAGAGTTCAATCCCTATCCTCCCCAATATCTCCTCCACCAACCCATCGGTAAACCCCCTTATCCTCCCCTTTAAGGCCAGGCCAATCGGAAGCCCTTTATCCTCCTCCAACCCCTCCTTTATCTCAGCCAAAGAGGATTGGAGGGGGTTGAGGCCTCGAAGTGGTGGAGGGGGTTGGTAAACCACGCCGGGGACTATCCGCCTCGAACCCTTTGAGGAGGAGATGAGAGAGGCCAAGATCTTCCCTGAATGGTCAAGAAGAATGAGATTGCTGTATCTGCCCAGAAGCTCGACCACCAAAAAATACTCCTCAAAGGGGGTTAAATCAACCCTCTTACGAAAGGTAAAACGGAGGATCCGGTCAAAATCCGGCTGTTTTACATCAAATAGAATGGAGCCGGTAATTACCCTCTCTAAGGTAGAGCCAAAACCTGACCCGGGCTTGACCTTCCTTCTCCTCCCCGGATAGAAGCAGATATGAGAGAGTGTAGGATGGGCCGAGAGCCTTAAGATGTTAGACCGACCCTGGTGGGAGATCTCCAGTTCGATCTCCAAATCCCCCGGCTGACCAACCCTCACCACCCTTCCACCTACCAATGCCTCCCTGATCTCAGACTCTAAGGCATAGATTACAGGCCCGTCAAGGGACATCCCAGTGCCTCAAATAGAACTTAGCTCCATTTCTTAAGTTCTGTTACGTATTATTTGATACAGTCATACACAAGCGGCTGTTGGCTACAAACAAATCCGAAATTCAAATGATCTAATTCTTCAAACAAAAACTAAATCTTTTTTTCTCTTTGTCTTGAATTTTGGATTTTGACATCATGTCCAACATCAATGTTGCTTTAACCATCAACTTCGGCGAGTATGTTACAATATTTGTGAAAAGGTCCAATTAGCTCCCTTCAGTCGCTAACTTCTCCATAGGGGCTCTCGCCCCTTCCCGATCTAAATCGGGACTCGGATCACTCCCCCGACATTTTGGAATTTCTAAGAAATTCCAAAATGTAAAGTTAGAGACTGATCTGAATGTTGCAATCCGGCTACAGATTATTATAGTTCAGGAAAACCTTCAAATAATGGTGTAAGGAGCTCTAATAGGAGATGGATCACTTCCAGATTCCGGGGATGGGGTGGCCGCAGAACTTACACTTCCCATCTTTTATGTTCATCTCGGTGAGGGTATAGCCTATGCGGCCAATGACCAGTTTCTTGCATTGGGGACAGTAGGTATTCTCCCCTGGATTTCTGGAGACATTTCCCACATAGACATACTCCAGCCCCAGATCCATAGCCGTCCTCCTGGCCTCCTCCAGTGTCTTCACAGAAGTGGGTGGAAGGTTCCTTAGTTTATACATTGGGGAGAACCGGGAGAAGTGCAGAGGGACATCCGGGCCCAGCTCATCCCTTATCCAGAGGCACATCTCCTTGATGGTTTTCATATCATCGTTCTTGGTGGGAACCACTAAATTGGTCAACTCCAGGTGAACCCCCTCTGATCTCAAGGTGACCAAAGTATCCAGAACTGGCTCAAGCTCCCCTTCCGAGAGATCCTTATAGAACTTCTCGGTGAATCCCTTCAGATCGATATTGGCCGCATCCATATAGGGGCAGAGTTCCCTCAGGGGCTTCTGGTTTATGTATCCATTTGAGTGGTAGACATTGAGGATCCCCTTCTCTTTGGCCAGGATGGAGGTGTCATACATATATTCGAAGAAGATGGATGGCTCCGTATAGGTGTAGGCTATGGAGCGACAGCCGCTTTTGGCGGCCAGCCTGACCACCTGAGCTGGAGGGAGATCGATGCTGTGGGTATCCTCTGGATTGGCCTGGGATATCTGCCAATTCTGACAGTATTTGCAGTCGAAGTTGCACCCAACTGTGGCTATGGAATAGGCAAATGTGCCCGGCAGGACATGGAAGAGGGGCTTCTTCTCGATGGGATCAGTATGGACAGCACAGGGGTTGCCATAGACCAGGCTGTAATACTTCCCCCCCTGGTTCTCCCTCACCCCACAATATCCCCTCCCCCCTTTGGGGACCCAGCACTCCTTGGGGCAGAGAGTGCACCTGATCGCCCCTTTCTTCAAGGGCTTATACCAGGGGGAGAGCTTCTTTCTCACCAGCCCCTTCCCTCCCTGAGCTTCTGCCCGCCTACCTAATGAGGGTAAGAGGGGGATGGAAGAGAGGCCAAGCCAGGCCAAGCCGCCGCCAAATACCTTGAGAAACTCCTTTCTGGTTAGCTTCCCCCTTAAGAGGCTATCCATCTTTTCCTCCTCTCCCCCAGCAGGGACCTTACCCTCTCCACTGCCATATCCAGCTCCACCCCGGCTTCCCCCTCGCCAGCTATAATCAAATCGGCATATCTCCGGGATGGCTCAACGAACCTCAGATGCATAGGCCGCACCGTGGAGAGATACTGCCTGACAACAGAGTTCAGGTTTCTCCCTCTCTCCTCTATATCCCTCCTCAGCCTTCTGATGAACCTCAGATCTGGGCTGGTCTCCACCCAGATCTTAAAATCCAGGACCTCCCTTAGCTCCCCATCTTCCAGGAGCATTATCCCCTCTACCACGATCAGCTTTCTGGGATGGAGAAGCTCCTCGGACTCCACCCGCCTATGGGTCCTGTAATCATAGGAGAGCTGGGGGATCGGATTTCCCAGCTTAAGTTCCCGCAGGTGCTGGGAGAGTAGCCGGTTCTCAAAGGCAGATGGATGATCGAAGTTGTATCTCTCCCTTTCCTCCAAGGGGAGATCCCCTCTATCCCGATAGTATGTGTCCTGGGGGATGATCAGGGAAATCTCGGGGCCTATGGCCTCCACGATCTTATGAACCACCGTGGTCTTCCCTGCCCCACTCCCTCCGGCAATCCCCAAGATCAGGGGAGGAACCATCTACTGGGCTATCCCCTCCTGGACCCCCTCCCCAACTGCCACCCATTCCCCGGAGAGCCCATCCAAAGCCTTAAGCAGGGCCTCCCTCTTGGCCGAAAAATCTTCCCAATACCTCTTTGGCAAGGGCTTGGCCGCCGGAAGCTTAATCCTTAAAGGGTTGACATAGCGTCCATTGACCATAAAACGGTAGTCAAGATGGGGACCAGTGGACACTCCTGTCCCCCCCACATAGCCTATCAATTGCCCTTGCTTAATTTTCTTGCCCTTCCTTATCCCCCGGGCGTATCTGGACAGATGCCCATAGGTAGTGACATATCCTCCTCCATGCCTTATCTTGATGAATTTGCCAAAGCCATCATTCCACCCGACAAAGCTGATGACTCCATCGCCGGAGGCCACAATGGGAGTTCCCGTGGGGGCGGCATAATCTATCCCCAGATGGGGGCGGTATATCTTGTAGATGGGGTGGAGTCGTCGATGGGAGAAGCCGGAGCTTATCCGGCGGTAGTTGAGGGGGGCACGAAGAAAGGCCTTCTTCAGGGATTGCCCCTGTGGATCATAATAGTCCCTATAGCCGGTTGAGTCCTCATAGAAGATGGCCGTATGAACCTTTGAGCGGGAGATATACTGGGCGCAAAGTATCTCCCCATATTCGGCAAATCTCCCTTCCTGGTTCCTCTCTATATAAAGCAAGCGGAATTTGTCCCCCTTCCTCGGCTCGGTGAGAAAGTCAATGTCCCACCTGAATATATCGGAGAATTTCATTATCAACTCTGCATCCTGGCATTTTGGCCTCATGGCCTCCCAGAGGGAACTGGTCACCAGCCCCTCCATTCCTCGCACGGCATCCTCAAAGGAAACGGGAACCACTGAGGCCTGGAGAGAATCTACCTGAAGTCTGTATTCATAATCCCCCTTCCGATAGACGAAATCATAGACGGAACCATCGTCCCTTAGCTTTAGCTTATAGCTATCCCCCGGCCTTGACCTCTTCAGATTGACCTCTTCCTTCAGGGAGTCAACTATCCTCTGAACCCGGGATAGGGGGAGACCGGCTTTGAGTAAGGAGTAGTAGAGGGAACTCCCCCTTTCCACCTGGCCCTCTATGATACAGAATTGAGGTCCGACGACCTCCAATTCCCCCTTATTATCCTCCTCCTTGAGCAGACCTATGGCCAGGCCTGAGAGACAAAAACCTACCAGAAGGAGGATAAGTGTCTCCTGAAACGACTTCCCGCTTAACATCAAGACTTATATATGACTGCCGAAAGGTAGCCCACAACTGCCCCCTTATCCCCCATCACATCCCCGGAATTGGCATAATGGAGCACCTCCGCCCTGTCGGCACCGAGGGTCTGGGAGGCCAGCATAGCCGTGATCATCGGCCCCCCTCCACAGGCCTCGCACCTGCTCTGGGATAAGTCCTCCCCCAGTTTCTGGGGGTCAAAGGAGTTTATATCATCTATCACCACCTGATCCAGGCTCTGGGCCATCCCATAGGGATGATAATGGGAGAGATCGGAACTGGCTACGATGAGCGCCCTTTTACCCTGCAAGGTCTTGGCCAGTGCCTGGGAGGCTAACTGGCAGAACTGGTAGGACTGATCCCCCATAATGATGGGGATGAGCCTGAATCCCTCGAGGATCTCCTGCAGGAAGGGGAGCTGCACCTCCAGGGCATGCTCCTGGGAATGGGCCTCTGGGTGGTAGCTGATAAACTCATAGGAACTAATGAGATCATTCACCTCCTCCTGGGCCACCTCGATCAGGCCCAGAGGGGTGCGATAGGCATCTCCCTCCCAGAGGGAGAGCCCAGAAAAATAGGTCCTATGGCTGGGGGAGATCACGGCCACCAGATCGTAAGGGGAACCCTCAAGGAGCTTATAGCCATAGGCGGCCACCCCCCCGGAGTAGATGTAGCCAGCATGAGGGGAGACCAGAGCCTTAATCTCTCCCGCTATCCTCTTTGGCTCTGCCCGGGAGAGGAACTCCCTTACCTGCTGGGAGAGCGATCCCGGATTGGCCGGATAGAAGGTCCCGGCCACGACCGGTTCCCTGATATTTGACATATGATCCTCCCTCTCTTTTTACAATGAATTGAAGGGATTTGAAAAGCCTTCCCTCCCATTCCTTTCAATTCTTTGTAACTATTCCCTTTAGCTCTCGCCTGTTGCTCAGGGCATTCTCCAGCACCTCATCCACGGTATCCACAAAGATGAATTTCACATCCTTCCTGATCTCCTCAGGGATCTCCTCCAGGTCCTTCTCATTCTTCTTGGGCAGGATTACGGTCCTCACCCCTGAGCGATGGGCAGCCAGGGTCTTCTCCTTTAACCCCCCAATAGGCAGGACCTCCCCCCTGAGGGTTATCTCCCCGGTCATTGCCAGCCTGGGCTTGATCTTCCTTCCGGTAAGCATGGAGGCCAGGGCAGTGGCTATGGTTATCCCGGCCGAGGGACCATCCTTTGGTATGGCCCCGGCTGGGACATGGACATGGATGTCCAGCTTATCATAGAAATCCTCGGCTATACCCAATCCCTGCGCCCTTGACCTTATGTAGCTTAAAGCGGCCTGGGCGGACTCCTTCATCACCTCCCCCATATGCCCGGTCAAGGTGAGGGACTTGTTTCCTCTCATCTTCGTCGCCTCTACAAACATCACCTCCCCACCTGTCCTCGTCCAGGCCAGGGCAGGGGCCACCCCCACCCGGTTGATCCTATCCACCTCCTCGGAGAGGAACTTCACCGGTCCCAGATACTTATGGAGGTCCTTTGACCTGATCACCGCCTTACCCTTTCTCCCCTCCTCGACGAGCTCCTTGGCCACCTTGCGGCAAACGGTAGCGATCTCACGCTCTAAGTTCCTCAATCCAGACTCCTTGGTGTAACCATTGATGATATCAGTGAGGGCCCTGTCTGTAAAGCTAAGCCGATTGGGGGTGAGGCCATGATTGGAGAGTTCCTTGGGAATGAGATACCTTTTGGCGATCATCAGCTTCTCCCGATCGGTATATCCGGGGAGCCTGATCACCTCCATGCGGTCAAGGAGGACATCAGGGATGGGATCCAGCACATTGGCCGTGGTGATGAACATCACCTTGGAGAGGTCAAAGGGAACATCCAAGTAGTGATCGGAGAAGCTATTGTTCTGCTCCGGGTCCAAGACCTCGAGCAGGGCAGAGGCAGGATCCCCCCGAAAGTCCTGGCCTATCTTGTCCACCTCGTCCAACATAAATATGGGGTTCCTCGATCCGGCCCGCTTTAACCCCTGAATTATCCTGCCCGGGAGCGCCCCCACATAGGTGCGACGATGCCCTCTGATCTCTGCCTCATCTCTCATCCCCCCCAGGGAGATACGCAGAAACTTCCGTCCCATAGCCCGGGCTATGGACATCCCCAAGGAGGTCTTCCCCACCCCGGGAGGTCCCACAAAACAGAGAATGGGCCCCTTCATATCCTCCTTAAGCTTCCTCACCGCCAGATATTCGAGTATCCTCTCCTTCACCTGATCTAAATCATAATGATCCTCATCCAGCACCTTCCTGGCCTTCTTTATATCCAGCAGGTCCTCGGTGGACCTCTGCCAGGGGAGGGAGACCAGCCAGTCCAAGTAGGTGCGGGAGACCGTATATTCGGCTGCTGCTGGGTTCATCTTGGAGAGCCTATCCAGCTCCTTTTGGGCCGCTTCCAAGGCCGCAGGCGTCATATTGGCCTCTTTGATCTTCCTCTTCAGCTCTGCCACCTCCATAGTCACCGTATCCCCCTCACCCAACTCCTTCTGGATGGCCTTCAGTTGTTCCCTGAGGATATACTTCTTCTGGATCTCCCCCATCTCAGAGGCTGCCTCCTTCTGGATCTTTTTGGAAAGCTCCAGAACCTCAAGCTCCTTGTTCAAAAATATGGTGAGCCTCTCCAGCCTGAGCTTGAGGTCGGAGGCCTCCAATATCTCCTCCTTCTGTACTGTGCTCAGGTTCAGGTTGGTGGCGATCATATCGGCCAACCTGCCTGGGTCCTCTATGTTCATTGCCGAGACTTGAAGGTCATCTGGCAGGTAGGGGGCAAGTGAGACTACCTTCTCAAAGAGGACGAGGATATTCCTCTTCAAGGCCTCAATCTCAATGCTTGCTTCCCTCTTCTCCTCCATCCTCTCTACCCGGGCCACGATATAAGGCTCATCCATCGCCACCTTCTTTATCCTGATGCGGGCCAGCCCCTGCACCAGAAATCGAATACTGTTGTCCGGAAATCTGAGGAGTTTGATAATCGTCCCTACGGTTCCGGAGAGGAATATACCGTCTATCCCCGGCTTTTCTACCCTAGGGTCCTTCTGGGCAAAGAGGCCTATCATCTTGTCCCCCGCCAGCACCCCATCGATCATCTTGGCATAATCCCTGTCGGTTACCACCAAGGGAGCTATCAGATAGGGGAAGACCACTATCTGTTTCGTAGGAAGGATAGGGAGTTCCTTGGGAAGTTTGATCTCTTTTGGTTTGGTCGGTTCCATTCTCCTGTCCTATTCTATCTTAATTGTTAACTCCTGGGGAAGTTTACGGGGTCCCTTTCCCACCTTGATTACCAAAAAGCCATCCCGATAGATAGCGGATATGTCGTTGGTATTAGCCGATTGGGGAAGGTATACATTTCTCTCGAAGGGGCCAAAGTTGATCTCCATATTTCTGTAATAGGCTTTACGCTGCTCTTCCCCCATCATCCTTTGTCCCTGGATGGTGAGAACATCATCCTTAACGGTAATGTTAAAGTCCTCGTTCCTCATCCCAGCTACTTCTATAACGATAAGAACCTCATTATCGGTCTCATAGACATCCATCGGTGGTCTCCAGATTCTCTCGGAGATCAACATCGGAGGATACCTTAGCTCGTAGAAATGGTTGAAGAGGAGATCCATCTCCTCTTGAATGCGACGTGAGTCCGCCAAGAGGTTCCCCTCTCTCTTTACTTCAATCACGGCCATAAATCCCTCCTTTGCTCTATTTATTATAAAACCTTGAACACGAACTCCACGAATGAACGAATAGCACAAATTTTAGTTGACGATTCTTGTAGGGGTCGGATTCATCCGACGCTTTGCGGGTTCGATAAATCGAATCCCTACACCGTCTTTACTTTTGTGTGGGGCGGCCTCCCATCTCTATCTCAGTAAGATCATCTTCTTCGTCTGCACAAAATCTCCAGCTCTTAACCTGTAAAAATAGATCCCACTGGAGAGTAAACTCGCATCCCACCTGACGGTCTTGTATCCGGCTTTCTGCTTCCCATCCACCAAAGTGGCTACCTTCTGGCCAATCACATTGTAGACCTCCAAACTGACCCAGCAATCCTTTGCCAGGGCATACTTCATCTCGGTGATGGCGTTGAAGGGGTTGGGATAGTTCTGGGCAAGGGCATATTCGGTAGGCAGAGGTGTAGATGGCTGAGCTTCTGTTATGCTGGTGGGGAGGGATTGACCACCCTCACCCACCAAAATGACTTCTCTGAGATGCAGCCCCAAATGGGAGCCCCCATCCTTGGTAGCCTTAATCGGAATCTCTACAATCGGTCCATTCCCAGGTTCGATACTCTTTCCACTCAGGCTATAAAGAAGTATGGTAAGCCTGCCTGACTCTGCGTTTGAAGCTTGGGTAAAACCTTGGCTTCGCTGTGTGGGCTGGATCTCACCAATAGTCACATCATCTGGATTGTATTCCAGGGCCAGTTGCACCCCGGCCAGGGGAACTTCAGCTTCCACTCCAATGGGAACTAACTGCTGACCACCAACCGAACCATTAGTCTCCAGAACACTCACCCAGGCAGTAGCTGTCTCCCCCCCTCTGGTACCCTTGGCCAGCTTATCACTACAGAATAGGCAATCCTCACTACCATAGAGAATACAGTTGACCTCAGTGATGATGTCTAAGATGTTGATCCCTCCACTGCAGTTGACATCCCCAGCCCATAACTCATGCTCAGTAGGTAGAGGAGGATTGCCCAGGATGATGTTCACCATCCTAATGATGTCCAGGATGTTGATCCCACAATCGCTGTTTACATCACCCTTGAGGGTAACGGTAAAAATGGTATCGCTCTCATCCCAGGCAAGGACTGAATCGCTTGCATCCTCTGCCTGTGCCTTGACTCTAACCGTTGATGAGATTATGGAGGGAACCATCCAGGTGTAAGAGCCGGTATTTGGTGTGCTGGCAATTATGGTATCGGGATAAGTAGTACCACCATCGGTAGAGTATAAGAGTTTTATGTGGTCTATCGCAGGACCTGTGGAGCTCCAGGTGATATCATAGGAGCAACTATCAATCCAGACTTCCCCACCGTTGGGGGAAGTCAAATCTATTTCCGGGTCACCATAGCACACCACGGTTGTGGTGGGAGTAGGTGAGGTGATCGTCGGATCAGGAGAGGTAATGGTTGGCGACCAAGTGTTGACTGTCGGGTCCCAGGTGGTTATGGTAGGGGAGACGCTCTGGACGGTGGGAGTGACAAATTCCCCCATACAAGTATTGCCGTCAGCATCAAACTTGGCCAGGAAGAGGTCATCAGAACCTGCGCCGTAACTGTAAGTATATCCTGTGACCACAAGCCCCCCATCAGAAGCCTCTACCACAGAGTACCCCCTATCCCCGCTGGCTCCCCCGAGGGCCCTTGCCCAGAGATGATTCCCTGAACCGTCAAACTTGGCCAGGAGGAGATCAGTAGTACCTGCGCCATAACTTGCAGTGCGTCCTGTGACAACAAGTCCATCATCGGAAACCTCTACCACAGAGTACCCGTCATCACCGTTGGTTCCCCCCAGGCTTCTTGTCCAAAGATGATTCCCTGAACCATCAAACTTGGTCAGAAGGAGATCTAAATTACCTGCGCCGTAACTCTCAGTGCATCCGGTAACCACAAGCCCCCCATCGGAAACCTCTACCACAGAGTGCCC
>DAOVCL010000104.1 GCA_030670005.1 Candidatus Zixiibacteriota bacterium
GGCCAAGGGGATGAACCCTCAGGATCTTCTGGGGATAGAGATCGGGGCCCATAGCCACCTGGGACGGTTCCTCTCTCAGGCCAATCAAGCCATCCTCTTCTGCGACTTAGAGAGGATAAAAGGAGCCAAGAAGGATGTGGAGAAGCTCCGCGGCTTAGAGTGTGAGGTCTGTGTTCCCCTGAATATGAAAGGGAGGCTGAAAGGGGTCCTAACCCTCACCCCAAAGATCTCTGGCGCGCTCTTTACCGAAAATGACCTGGAGTTCCTCACCACCTTGGCCAATCAACTGGGGGTGGCCATCGAGAATGCTGAGCTTTATGAAAGCGTGAAATCGACCAACCGTGAATTGAGAAGAGCTCAACAACAGTTGATTCAGAGCGAAAATCTGGCCACAGTGGGAAGGCTGGCTGCCACCCTGGCCCATGAGATAAACAATCCTTTAGGGATAATAAAGAACTATTTAACCCTCCTTAGTAGGGAGGGCAAGCACAACCCCGAGACCATAGAGGTGGTGAAAGAGGAGGTGGACAGGATTGGCAAAATTATGAGGCAGCTCCTCGATCTCTCCCGACCGATATCCGAACCGAAAAGTCCCACCGACACCAATCGATTGATCAGGGAAACCTCCTCAATCCTAAAAGAACAACTTCTACAAGATGGAATTAGCTTGGAGGAGGATCTCTCCCCCATCTCCTTAGTAAATGCCTCCCCTGGGCAGTTGAAGCAGGTGTTCTTGAACCTGATTACCAATGCTAAGGAGGCAATGCCCCAGGGTGGTAGGCTTAAAATAAGCACCAGAATGGAGAATAATTTTGTAGAAGTGACCTTCTCAGACACAGGAAAGGGCATCAAGGAAAAAGATATGGAAGCGCTCTTCCAGCCTTTTTATACAACCAAGAAGAATGGCATGGGATTGGGCCTCTCCATCTGTGAGGAGATAATTCGAAACCACGGAGGGGAGATATTGGTTAAGGGGGGTAAGGAGGGAGGTACCATCTTCACCATTAGGCTCCCCGAGGTAGGCCAGTGATGGGAGGAAAGATACTCGTCGTTGACGATGAGGAGAGGATGTGCCGGAGTATGCAGGCCCTCCTCTCCCAAGAGGGGTATGATGTGGCTGCAGTCTTAGATGGAAGAGATGCTATCAAAAGGGCCCAAAAGGAGCGATTCGACATAGTGATCACCGACCTGAGGATGTCCCCCTTAGATGGAATAAAGGTCTTAGAGGGGATAAAGAAGGTATCACCCCAGACCTTGATAATCATCCTCACCGCTTATGCCACCCTGAACTCAGCCATAGAGGCCATAGGCAAAGGGGCCTATGACTATCTGATGAAACCGGTAGAGTTCTCGGACCTGAAGAAGGCCGTGGAGAGGGGGATGGAGAAGTTGGCATGGGAGAGAACCCAGAGGGAGCTTATGGTCGAGCTTCAGGAGAAGAACACTCTCTTAGAGCAGAGGCTAAGGGAACTGGATGCCGTCTATGAGGCCAGCACCTCCCTCATCTCAGTGCTCAAGCTGGAAGATAGCTTGGAGAGGATAGTAAACTTGGCCGCGGATGTCTTGGGGGCTAAGCTGGGTTCCCTGATGATCTTAGATGAGAAGAAAGAGGTTTTAACCATAAAGGCAGCCAGGGGGTTGGAGCAAGAGATCGTCAAGCAAACAAGACAAAGGGTTGGGGGTAGTATCTCCGGCTGGGTGGCCCAAAAGGGCGAGCCCCTGCTGGTGGAGGATATCGAATCAGATCCCAGGTTTCGCCGGCTTAACCGAGAGAAGTATGAAACCAAGTCCCTGCTCAGCGTTCCCCTTAAACTCAAGGGGAAAACCTTAGGGGTGCTCAATATGAACAACAAAACATCAGGCCAACCCTTCAACCAATCAGATCTTCGCCTCCTCTCCACCTTTGCCTCTCAGGCAGCCCTGGCCATCGAGAATGCCACCCTCTTTGAGGAAAGCCGGAGGAGGATAAGGGAACTCTCTGTCCTTTACAGGATAGCCAGCAACCTCCCCTCGACGGAGAGCAGGGAGTCTATGGCCTTGATGGTCTACCGGGCCCTAAAGGAGATAATGAACATAGAGAGCTGTTATTGGTTTCAAGGAAAGGGCAAAAAGTTCAATCTCCTCCTTACCTGCCGGGAGGGAAAGATCACACCTTCACCCTCGGTGGGGTTGAGCATAGAAGAAAACCTGATCTCAGAGGGTCTCTCAAAGAGGGTACAGACCCTCCTGGTAGCAAACGGCCTCCTCTCTCCCCAAGCCAAAGGGAGCATCTCCTTGCCTTTAATAATTGGAGGTCAGTTGCGGGGCATCTTCTCCCTTTCAGCGCCGGAGGAGATCTCTGAGCCGGAGAAGAAATTAACCTCCATTCTGGTCTCTCAGGCCACCTCCTTATATGAGACCCAGAGCGCCATCCTATCGGCAGGCCAACTGATGATTATGGGACAGCTCGTCTCAGAGATTACCCACGACCTCAAACAACCCCTGACCAGCATGGGGGGAACCCTGCAGATGCTCAGGCAGAGATGGGATAGACGGCCCTCTATAGATTGTCCTCTTGAGATAGACTGCCCTCTAAAGGAGGAGTATTTAGACCACTTGCAGAATGACATCCTCAGGCTATCCGATTTGGTGGAGGAACTCCTCCGTTTCTCCAACCCTCAGGAGTATGCCCGCCAGCTAAAGGAGGTCAGGAAGGTGATCGACAGGGCCTTAGAGATGGTCAGGGGGGAACTACAGACAAGTGGTATCGAAGTGGAAATCGTCTCCCCCCAGGATATCCCCCCACTTCCCCTAAACGAGAATGAGATCCTCCAGGCCCTCATCAATATCATCCTCAACTCCCTTCAGGCTATGCCATCTGGGGGAAAACTGGAGATAGAGCTCAAACAGTTGGAGAGGAATGGAGGGGGTTTTCTGCGAATAGGAATCTCCGATACCGGGGCAGGGGTACCGGCCGAGGACTTAGATCACATATTTGATCGCTACTTCACCACCAAAGAAGGGGGAACGGGCCTGGGCCTTTCCATCGTCAAGAGGATCATTGCCGCCCATCAGGGGGAGGTAGAGGTAAAAAGCACGGTAGGGAAGGGAACAACCTTTAACATCTATCTGCCCATATTATGAAAAAAGAGGAAAACAAGATACTCATAGTTGATGATGACCCGCGTATCTGCTGGATGCTCAACGAGGCCCTTAAGGATGAAAGCTACAAGATTCTTACCGCCAGGGATGGCCGATCGGCCCTGCGCACTGTAGTAGAGGAAAATCCCCAGGTAATGGTCTTGGATATAAAGTTGCCCGATATCAGCGGGTTGGAGGTGCTGGAGAAAGTGCGAGAGGCTGAATTGAAAGTTGAGGTAATCATCCTCTCAGCCCACGGTGAAACCAAGAATGTGGTGCAGGCCATAAAGTTAGGAGCCGCAGACTTCGTCAATAAGCCCTTCGACATAGAAGAGGTTAAGATGCATATCCGCAACACCTTAGAGAGGGGAGAGTTAAAGAAGGAGGTGCAGTATCTGCGGTCTGAATTGAAGGCTAAGAACTGGTTTGAGAGCTTCATAGGCGATAGCCCCAAGGTGACAGAGATCAAAAAAGTGGTCGAGGAGGTGGCGGACAGCAGCCTCACAGTTCTTATCCGAGGTGAAAGCGGAACAGGAAAAGAGATCGTAGCCAGGATACTTCACCACATCTCCTCCAGAAAGGACGGCCCCTTCATAAAGGTCAACTGCGTCGCCATCCCTAAGGAACTGTTAGAGGCAGAGCTCTTTGGATATGAAAGGGGAGCCTTCACCGGGGCCTACAAAAGAAAGCCAGGGAGGTTTGAACTAGCCAATCAGGGGACTATCTTCCTCGATGAGATCGGTGATATGCCCATCGAACTTCAAGCCAAGCTTCTCCAGGTTTTGGAGCAGCGGGAGTTCGTCAGAGTAGGAGGGGTAGAGAACATCTCCGTGGATGTGAGGATCATCTGTGCCACAAACCAGGATCTGGAGAAGAACTTAGCCAAGGGAAGTATGAGGGAGGATCTCTATTATCGACTAAACGAGATAACCATTTCCCTTCCCCCTCTCCGGGAACGGAGGGAGGACATCCCACTCTTGGTAGAACATTTCCTTAAAACCTACAATGAGCAATTCAATCGACAATTTCCCTCCCTCTCTCCTTCCACTATGCGGGCCCTGGAGGATTACAACTGGCCTGGAAATGTGAGGGAGTTAGAGAACTTGATAAAACAGACCGTAGTGCGGGGAGATGAGGGAATTATCATATCAGAACTGAGGAAGAGAAGTCTCCCCTCTCCAACCCCCTCTGCTCCGCGGATTACTGAGGATGACCTCTCCCTCAAGAGGGCCAGTCAGAAGGCCGTGGAGGAGACGGAGAGAAACCTGATAAGCAAAGTCTTAGACCAGACCAACTGGAACAGGAGAAAGGCATCCCAGATCCTGAGGATAAGCTACAGATCCCTCCTTTACAAGATCAAGGAATACAGAATCGATTCTTAGGGACAGTTCCCGGGGGTCAGTCTCCAGGGTTCGGGAAAATCCCTGACAACTGCTGAACAATTGACTGCTCCCGAAGGGATCCCGATCCCATCGGGACGGGTGATCCCTGACCCCGTGAACTGTTATGTTTTTTGTGCTGTTAGGGCTCCTGCCCTGATGGGAAAACCTCTTAAAGCTAAAAGTGAATTGAAGGTAAAACTGGCCCGACATGCCGGCTTCTGTTGGGGGGTAAGGAGGGCGGTAAATATGGTGTTGGAGGCTGTGCACAGGAGGGAACCGAACCTATTCACCTACGGGCCCCTTATCCACAACCCACAGGTCATCGGCCTCCTCCGAGATCTTGGGGTGGGAATTATCACCAACCACTCAGATATTACGCCTAATACCAACCTTTTCATCAGATCCCATGGAATATCCCCTCAAGAAAGGGAAGAACTCCAGGCCCAAGGGGCAATAATCCATGATGCCACCTGCCCTCTGGTGGAAGCAGTGCAGAAGACGATCGGAAAATTCTCCAGAGATGGGTATGGGATAATCATTGTGGGAGAAGCCGGCCACCCCGAGGTATCCGCCCTCTTGGAGTTTGCCCAGGGGAAGGGAATAGCAATCTCGCGAAAGGATCAGATAGAAAAACTCCCTCCCTGGGAGAAGGTATGTGTGGTGGCCCAGACGACTCAGGACAGGAAGATCTTTCGGGAACTGGCCAACTTAGTTAAGGCCAAGCATCCGATCTGTAAGGTCTTTGACACCATCTGTCCGGCTACCCTAAAGAGGCAGGAGGGGGTGCGTCAGCTCGCCCCCAAGGTGGAGGCAATGGTGGTAGTGGGGGGGAGAAACAGCGCCAATACGGCCCGCTTAGCCCAGATCTCCCGTTCTTTGGGGAAATCCACCTTCCAGATAGAGACCGACGAGGAGCTCAAGAGAGAGGATTTGAGGGGAATAAGGTCCATTGGCATAACTGCCGGGGCCTCCACCCCCAACTGGATGATCCAAAGGGTAGTGGAGAGGATAGAGAACCTGGATAGAGGAAAGGGGTTGAGAGGGCTCTTCTTTCGTGGGATAAGGTTTCTTATCCGCAGCAACCTCTACTTGGCCTTCGGCGTGGCCTGTTTCAGCTACGCGGTAAGTCGCCTGCAGGGGATAGAGCCCAGACTCTCCTTCCTCTTGGTGGCCTCTGGATATGTCTTCTCAATGCACCTTTTCAACCACTACACAGATCCCTCCCCGGCAAATTTCAATGAGCCATACCGGGTCTCCTTCTACCGCCATCATAAGACCATCCTCCTGGGCTTAGCCTTCCTCTCCTTGGCTGGAACCTTAGCTTTATCCCTTCATCTGGGCCTTTTCCCCTTCATTTTACTGGCCTTTATGTCCTTAATGGGGGCGGTCTATCGGCTAAAGGTCATTCCCCCAGGCTGGTCCATCCTTCCCTACAGGAGATTGGTAGAGATACCTGGTTCCAAGGATCTCTTTCTGGCCTTAGCCTGGTCCCTGGTAATCGTGGTCCTGCAGAGTTTGAGCAAAGGAGATAAACTATCACCAGTCTTTGGAGTGGCATTCGCCTTTACTTTCATTCTCTCTATGGTCAGATCTTCCCTTTTCAGCCTCAAGGATATCCAGGGGGACAGGATCGTAGGAAGGGAGACCCTACCCATAATTTTGGGAAAGGGGAAGACAAAACTGCTCCTAATAACCATTTTAGCCTGCCTCACCCTGCTTCTGTCTTTTTCCGCAATCTGGGGGTGGACATCCTCCCTGAGCATCTGGCTTCTTCTTCCGGTAGCCTACGCCTACTTTTACCTCTACCTCTATCACCGAAGGTTCATATTTCAAGGTATCCTCTCCGAAGCGGTGGTGGACACAGGCTTTATCCTCTCTGGTGCCACAGCCTACCTCTGGTTCCTCCTGCATTAACCCCAGTTGTCGAAAAAATTAACATACAAACCCATTGCATAGCAAGATGTTGCTCTAAAGAGAGACCATAATTGTCAGCAAATACTACAAAAAAAGGGGGTTATTCAATTCGGAGCGCATATAATAGATTGAAAAATAAAGAGTTGGATAGAAAAGGGAGTTTGGCCCCGAGTTTGCATTTTATTGGCTTGAAGATGAAACGATTGAAGATACTTTTGTTTTTCCTCTTCGTCCTTAATTTAGCCGACGGAGCCCTACTCCTCTGGGGAAAGTCTACTGGACTCTTCCAGGAAGCCAATCCCCTGATGAGATGGTGTTTGGAAAGAGGGGTAGGCACATTCCTCTCGGTTAAGGTGTTTCTCTGTTTGGCTTATATACTGGTCTCTTTGGTAGCCAAAAAGCCCAAGTATATGAACCCAGTAACCTCCTTCTTAGTAGTCATCTACTCGATAATAGTCCTCCATTCCCTGCAACTACTCATCCTTTAAGTTGCTTCACTCCGTTCACTAACTTCCAATCCCGATTCTCTCGGGATATGGCGTCCCGACAGGTCGGGACTGTTACCCCTTGGGGGAGAGCACATCCTTTCCCCCAAATCCCCTGATGACTGGCTAAAGCGAGGTGGCAGAACCCCGATTCTGCCACCCTCCTCTCTTGCCATCAGGTGAGGGCACCTGACGGCTCATTGGGGGATGGTCATTGGCGGGTTGGAGGATCTGGGTAGGAACTTATGAATAATTCGGGTAAGCTACATTCCCTCAGCTTACGAGCTGCATCTTCAGGTAAGAGGGGATTTATATGAAAGCCT
>DAOVCL010000016.1 GCA_030670005.1 Candidatus Zixiibacteriota bacterium
AGGAAGCTTTCATCCGCCAGAACCTCCCTGGATTTGCTCCCCTCATATGGTCCCACTATGCCCGCCCTCTCCAACTGATCGATCAATCTTCCCGCCCGCGCATATCCTATCCCCAACCTCCTCTGAAGCAAAGAGACAGAACCCTGTTTGTGAATGATGACCAGCCTCTTGGCCTCCTCAAAGAGGTCGTCAGTTTCCCCCCCACCCTCTCCTTCCCTCTCTACCTCCTCCCCCTTCTCAGCAAGCCTATACCGCTGGTAGGAGAGCTCCTGATCCTTGACGAATTTGACTATCTCCTCTATCTCTGAGGCGGTAATGTAAGAGCCATGGAGCCTCAGGGGTCCAGATCTTCCTGCCGGGAGGAACAGCATATCCCCCTTCCCCAGAAGCTTCTCAGCCCCGTTTATATCCAGGATCGTCCTGGAATCCACTTTGGAGGCTACCTGGAAGCCAATGCGCACCGGAAAGTTGGCCTTTATTATGCCGGTGATCACATCCACTGAGGGCCTCTGAGTGGCCAAGATAAGGTGAATGCCCACTGCCCTGGCCATCTGGGCTAACCTGGTTAAAGAGAGCTCCACCTCATTGGAGACGGTAGGGTTCATTATCAGGTCTGCCAGTTCATCTATGATTATGATCAGTTGTGGAAGGACCTTCTCTCCCATTCCCTTTAGCTTCTGGTTGTAGGAGTCTATATCCCGCACTCCCCAATGGGCAAACCTTTTATACCTCTCCTCCATCTCGGAGAGAGCTACTCTCAAGATCCTTACCGCTTCCTTGGGGTCGATAATGGCTTTCTCATATCCGGCACACATATGGGGGATGCCGTTATATCCAGTCAACTCCAACCTCTTGGGGTCTATCATTAAAAAGTTAACCTCAGAGGGGTCTGCCCGGAAGAGTATACCACAGATGATGCAGTTTATGCAGACGCTCTTCCCTGAGCCTGTAGCCCCGGCGATTAAGAGATGGGGCATAAGGCTTAAATCCGCACAGAAGGGATTACCTTCGGCCGTCTTTCCCAGAGCTAAGGTGAGTTTGGATTTGGCCTTTCTAAAGGCATCAGAGCTGATTATCTCCTTCAGATAAACGAGTTGAATCTTTCGGTTAGGGACCTCTATACCCACTACATCTCTGCCCGGGATGGGAGCCACAACCCTTATGCGGGAAGCCTTCAAGCCCAAAGCCAGATCATCAGAGAGGGCCGTTATTCGGTTGACTTTCACTCCGGGGGCAGGTCTGAACTCGTAGCTGGTGATCACCGGTCCCTGGCTTACCCCCACCACCTCCCCTTCAATTTCAAAATCGGAGAGCTTCTTGGCTAAAAGAGCCGCATTCTGGGAGAGCTCCTCCTTGACCTCCTTCTCCATAATAGAAGGAGGCGGATCCTTGAGGAGATCCAAAGGAGGGTATCTGTAACCGCTCCCCTCTAAGGGAAGGGTTGTCTGAATCTCTTCTCCCGATTTCCTCTCTATCCCCCTCCTCCGGCGGAAGGAAGGTTTGATCTCTGGCTGTTTCTTCTTCCCGTTAAGCTCTCTCTTCCTCAGTGCCCTGGCTGCCCTCCTCTCCTTCCTCCTCTGGCTTCTCTCCCTCAGACCTTCTAACGAGAAGAATGGCTTGGTGACAATCCAGCTCAGAAGGGGGATGATCTTGAGCTGAGTAGTGAAGATGAGGGTTACTAAAAAGAGTGTAAGGGTGATAACATAGGAGCCTGAATCACCAAAATATTTGACCAACTCTGCAGAAAGAAATCTCCCCAAGAGGCCACCCAACTTAAACCTTAATCCCTCTGAGGATAATAGCCCAGGGAGATGGACAAAACAGGAGAAGAGAACCCCGGTAATGCTTAGAAGGAGGGTCGCCCTACGAGGAAATCCCGCCCCTGCATTTAGGAGCCGGTTAAGACCCCAGAGACCCAGCAACAGGGGAAGGAGAAAGGCAGGGTATCCAAGGGCCAATATGAGGTAATAAGATAATTCCCCACCAACTACTCCCCCCCAGTTTTCAAAATCGCCTCTCTCATAGGAGAGAAGGCTGAGGAAAGTCAAGATGGCTAAGGCCAGAAGCAGAAGCCCTAAGATCTCATTCTTTCTCTCCGGTGAAAGTCTGGATAAAACGCTCAATTTCCTCTCTCTCCTTTTTGGATTTAGGTAACAGTTCACAGAAGTCAGAGACCAGCAATCAGGTATTCATCGGTTGTCACGGATTTTTCCTGATCCCATTGGATATCTATCCAACAGGGTCTATCCGTGAGCATTTTTTTACCATGCTTTCTTTAAGAGGAAAGTTTAGCCCTTGCTGATAATAAAATATCTAAATCTACTTGATCTTGTTTGCGCTCTGATATTTCTTTACTTTTTATTAATTCGTTTATCCCAATAATATAAACCTTTTCTTCTCCGTAAGTTCCCAGTGCTTTGTTTCTCCATACCTGTTTAAAGGTAAACCCCTGAATTGAAGTTATGATATCTACTCTTACTGGTTCATACCCCAACTGAATTATCTTGCCTCTTAGGCTAAAATCTTTTTCAGATAGGTTTAGACTCTTAAACCCAAATTCATTAAGGGCATTGACAATTTTTTGACCATTTTTAATACTTGGTTCTACCAAGATATCCATATCTTTTGTATATCTGGGCTTAGCATAAAAGGCAACTGCGTAGGCACCAATAATACAGTATTTTACCTTGTGCTTATTGAATAATTTTAACAACTCTTCGTAATCTTTTTCTACTTTCATTTTTTTTACCATTATTTATTTTGAAATATATCTCTCGTAGAAACTGCATCGTCTCCAATCTTTTTGTTCTGCTCATTGATAGATAATAATACTCATCAAATCTTTTGGCTGCCTCAAATGTGTCTACTTTGTTTACCCAAATCTTTTTCATTGTCTAATCTTTATTCATCTCCTCTCGGAACTTAGCTCCCTTCGGTCGCTAACTTCTCCATAGGGCCTCACCGCCCCTCTGGCGCTCCGCAATCCTACGCTCGCTCGGATTGCTCCGCTGTCACCCTTGAAGGGGGCATACCCCCTTCAAACATCCCTCACATTTCGGAATTTCTTAGAAATTCCGAAATGTAAATTTGTAACAGTTCACGGGAGTCAGGGATCAGGAAAACAGCCAGCATAAACCTCATTTTTAATTCTTAATTCATAATTCATAATTCATAATTCATAATTGCTATTTTGTAATTCCGTGAGATTCCGTGGTGAACTGTTACAACAAATCTAACCCTTAAAGGGGGAATTGTCAACCACAAATCAAAATCCGGTGGGAAGCTCTATGAACTCTGGCTCCAAACCGTATTTTCTCTCCAGATGTCGGGCCAGGGCCTTCAAGCCGACGGTTTCGGTCAGGTAATGGCCACCATAGATGATGTTTACCCCGTATTCCTGGGCTGGCCGAAAAGCCGAGTGGCTGGGTTCCCCGGTGAAGTAGAGGTCAAGCCCCCTCTGGCCGGCATCATTCACTAAGGAACCAGCCCCTCCAGAGACTATGCCGACCCTCTTTATCAGCTTGGGGCCGAAGTCCACCACCCTCATCTTCCCACCTAATCTTTCTTCGGCCATCCTGATAAATTCCTCCAAGCTGACCTCTTTCTTTAGCTCTGCTTCCACCCCTATCGAGATGCCGTGATATTCACCAAAGGGCCCCTTTACTCTGAGACCAAGAAGCTTGGCCAGTTGCACATTATTCCCCACCTTGGGATGGAGATCAAGGGGAAGATGGACAGCATAGAGAGAGAGATTGTTATCCAACAACTGCTTTATCCTCCGCCGTTGAATCCCCCTCAAGGGGGTAAACCTCCCCCAGAATATCCCATGGTGGACGATGATCATCTGGGCTCCAGATGTTGTGGCCTTCTGGAAGGCCTCAAAGCAGCCATCCACAGCATAGCAGATCCTATTGACCTTTTCCGCCCCTTCAACCTGGAGTCCATTCTGGGATTCATCCGTGACCTCGGATATTCTCAGGTATTCGTCTAAGTATTTAACCAATTCATCTCTCTTCAATGCTCCTCCTTGGTTTCTCCACCGTCAGGGTAGAGGCCCTCTATCCCGGATTATTCGTAAAATCGTATGAATCATCTCGGACGGCCGGGGGTTTTTCAGCGTAGGGACTCCGATAGATCGGAGTCCGAGGAGAGCGGACAGACATAAATGTCTGTCCCTACAAAACAAATACATAAAGCCATAAGTCTGAGAGGGATATGCCAATTCGTTATCAGTTTATGAATAATTCGGGCTGTATCTCCCCTCAACCTACCCCTCCACTGGCCACTATGGAGTAGAGGGGCCCAGGTAGGCGATCTTTGTGACCCGAGAGAATCCCCCAGAGGTTAACCTGCAAAGGTATATCCCCGGGGTTACCCTTTTCCCACTTTGATTTTCCCCCTTCCAGTGGGCCGCTCTCTGAGGGGAGCTATAATCCCCTGCCCCTTTTTGCTCCAGATCCATCTCCCTTACCAGTTCACCGGAGACGGCGAATATCTGGATCTTGACTGAGTTATCATTTCTCAAGCAATAGGCTATGTTGGTCACATCCCGGAAGGGGTTGGGGTAGCACCAAAGCCGGTTTTCCAATTGAGGGGGAATTAGCCCACTGGCCTTGAGCACATTTGGTATCCCCCAGCCCATCAGGGTGTCAGGAGAGGATGCCTGGCTACCAGTAGAACAGAGCCTTGCCCTTACCTCCATAGGGGTGAGGGTGGAGTCTACCTGAAGCAGAAGGGCCACTGCTCCAGCCACCAGTGGGGTGGAGAAGGATGTCCCTTCTTTGTAGCTATAGGATGATGATCGGGTATCTGCAGACCAGACCTTCACCCCAGGAGCCACCAGGTCTGGCTTTATCCTCCCATCTGCAGTGGGGCCTACCGAGCTGAAACGGGCCAGGTTACCCTCCATATCGACTGCTCCCACAGCGAGAACGCTGTCCCCATCGGCAGGGGTGACGATATAATGCCAGGGCTTGTCCCATTCGTTTCCCGCCGCGGTGACTACCACCATCCCCTTGGCCACGGCCAGGTCGGCCGCTACGGTGGTTCTGGCTGTATTCCCATCCAGATCCTGATATGTATAGCCCGTATCACCGTCGAAGCGGGTATAGCCCAAGGAACTGCTCACCACATCTGCCCCTAAGCTGTCTGCCCACTCCAGGCCCGCTATCCAGTAGTCCTCCTCGATAGGGGTTTCCGATCTTATATCCTCGGTCTTGGCCAAGGCATAGCTGGCCCCAAAGGCCGGACCGATGAGCTCCCCCTGCTTAAAGCCAGAGAGCACCGAGAGGACAGATGTTCCATGGTCCTGCTGGCCTGGCCCATCCTCGGGGCCATCCTGAACACCCTCATCCCTGAAGATGAAATCCCAGGTGGCCACTACCTTAAGGGAGTCAAAGCAACCGTGGGTCAGATAGAAACCTGTATCTAAAAGGCATATTAAGATCCCTGAGCCATCATAGCCCAACTGGTGCAACTGAGGGATTTGGAGGAGGGAAAGCTGAGGATAGGAGGGGCCGTAGTCAAGCCAGTATCTACCTCCTCTGATCTTAGGGATTTCCCCTCTTTCTGCTTCTATCTTTCTCCTCTTAAAGCCCATCACCTTATCCAACTTCCCCACAAAAGGTAAGGTCGAGATCTTACGGATCTCCTCCGCCTTGGCCTTTACGCTGATCGCATTCAGCCACCTTGATCTCGCTCTCAGCTCTGCCCCGCAGCTTAAAACCTGGCTAACATACTCCGCTTTTATGGGTAGATCGGTGGAATCAACTATTGGCCTTGCTCCCTTTAATCTCCTCCTTCTCAGGCATTTGGGGGATAGCCTGGCTCTCTTTGGCTCTCCATCTCGCCCCTTGTCAGTGAAGAAGACCCATAGCTTAAATTTATCCCCTGGACGGGCCCTACCCATAGCCTGGGTCAGCCTATGGGATATGATAGCACTCCCTTCCACCTGTGAATGCGGAGGGACCAATATTAGCAGGAGAAGAATCCCAACTGCTGCTCTGATGTTAAAGCTAATAATCATAACCTGCTGAGAAGTAAAGTATACCCTTCCCCCGGCGATGCCAGCCATAATCGAGCTCTATGGGGCCCAGAGGGGTGGAGAGGGCAATGCCAAATCCTCCACCCAGAAGAGGGGGGGTGAGCTTCACAGCATCCCTCTCCGGCCAGGTATTCCCTAACCCAATTACTGCCTTAAGATACAGGCCTTTGGGGAGCTTACGTCTATAAGCCAATCCAGACTCAAAGAGGAAATTCCCTCTCAGTTCATCTTCCTGGTAACCCCAGATGGACTTTCTGCCACCCATCCTGAACTCCTCCTCAAAGGGGAGGCTATGGTCGGAGACCCCCAAGCGGATGTGGGAAGAGATGGTATGCTTTCTTCTCCAGGTTTTATATGACCTCACAGAGAAGGTTGCCTTCCCATATTCCCTCTCACTTCCCAACCACTTAGGGGCAAACTCGAAATGGAGGAGGTGATATCTCCCGTTGCGGGGGAAGGGGTATCTGTCAACTGAGTCATCAATTGACCTTAAGCTCAGGGTGCGAAGGGAGAGGCTCCTGGGGAGATAGCCAGATCCCGATATTCCATCCGTCTCAATCCTCTCTACTCTCCCCTCCAAGGAGGCGGTGCCTAGCCTGCCGATCCCTTCACCAAAGGAGAAAAAAATCCCCTTCCTCTCCACCCAGAACTCTCCTATCCTTTTACCCTCGGAAAATGCCCTCTCTTTCCCCTTTTTGAGGAAGGCCTGTAGCCGATAGGTGAGGTAGGACCTCCATATCCGATCGGCTTTAAATCCGAGACTGCATCCCTCCCTGCCTTTCCCCTTCCTCAACCTGAGGGAGACCTCATCCCCTATCCCCAGGATATTGGAGTCAGTGATCTGGAGGAAATAATCCTGGCCCCACAGGTTATCATATCTGGCCCCTAAGCTCAATTTTACACTCCCCTTCTCCTTGACAGAGACATAGAGGATAGGTCCTTTAGGTGATCTTTTTACATCTATATTCACCAGATCAAAGAGCCCGGTGGCATAGGCATTCTCAATCCCCTCCTGTGCCAGGGAGGAGTTGAACGCATCTCCAGCCTTGAGGGGGAAATACCTAAGCACCACCCACTTCTTCGTCCTCCTGTTTCCAGTTAAGATGACCTTATACAGCCTTCCCTCATCAATCCGGTAGGTCAAGAGGTCAGAAGTTGAGTCGAAGATAGCTTCCTCCACCTGGGCCAGAAGGTAACCCCTCCGGCGGTAGATACATTCAAGGGAATCTAAATCTTCCGTCATCCAGTTGTAATTAAAGACCTCCTCCCTCCTGGACCTTAAATGCCCTTTGAGTTCCTCCTCGTCGAAGATAGTATTCCCCAGAATTCTAATTCCCTTACAGATGGGATTTGCTTTGACCTGCAGGGAAAGGCTATAACCGGGGGGAACTCTCTTCAGGAGGGCCCTGGCTTGAGAGAAGGTTCCCAGGGTGAGAACTTTGGCCAGACTTTCTCTTATCTCCTGGGCAGAGACCTGAGTTCCTGGCCTAATGGGGAAAACCCCCAAGGCCTCCTTTCCTTCCCCTTTCACCTCGATAATATCATAGCTTTTCTTTTCCCTCGTGTCCTTAGCCGAAAGGAGTTTTCTTATCCGGGGTATTTGGGCTTTAGCCGCCTCTTCACCCATCTTTATCATAAATTCAACCTGGTTATAATCCAATGAGGTGTACCCCTCGAGGTTGGGCTTGATCACCAGATCGGAGGCCTCGAGAAACCTCTGGCTTGCCTGACGAAAGACAATAATGGCCGATCTTATTCCAATGGCCAGGGGATCCTCCAACATCTCTCTGGGATCAAGCTTGGCAGTCACATCCACCGCTATGACCAGATCAGCGCCCATTCCCTTTACCACATCCACCGGGACTATATCAACCAAACCCCCATCGGCTAAAAGGAGACTTCCAGCCTGCACAGGGGTAAAGATCAGGGGAATGGCCATGCTTGCCCTCAAGGCCAGGGCCAGATCCCCCTTCCCCAAGACGATCTCCCTGCCACTTATCAGGTCGGTGGCTACGGCGCGAAAGGGAATAAGTAGGCGATCAAAGTCCGAATGGGCCCGGTAATTGGCCTCTAAGGTAAGGGAGGTGAGGAGACTGTTAAGCTTCTGTCCACCGGTCAATGCCTGGGGGATCTTTGGCCTCCATCCGGAGAAGCTAACCTGTAAAAGGGAACTCGGAGAACTTTCCTTCTGAGTAGGCAGAAGTTGAGACCGGGAGGGTCTATCCCGGAAGATATCCCTCCAGTCAACCCCCAGGGCGATCTCCTCCAACCTCTCAGAACTATATCCGGCCGCATAGAGCCCACCCACAATGGCTCCCATACTTGTGCCCGCAATATAGTCTATGGGGACTTTAGCCTCCTCCAATGCCTTTAGCACCCCTATGTGGGCAAGTCCTCTAGCTCCACCCCCACTTAAGGCCAACCCCAACTTAGGACTGGGGGAAATAGGGACCTTGACCCTGCCGCTGGAGTAGTTCATCTCTATGAGCAGAGAATCCACCTCAGAACCCCAGGCCAGAGACATCAGGAGGAAATAGAAGGGAAGGGCTAATAGCCTACTCTTCATCGCACCTGTCTGGCATACCCTATTTTAACCACCGGGAGGGCAAAAAGCAAGCCCAAATTAAGAGGGCAACTTAAGGGATAAAAACCTTGGTATCATCAGGGGGATGAACAGACCTTCCATCTGATACCGCGGGTCGGAATGGGTTCCGGTCTCTCCTTGAGGGTGGTGTGTAGTTCCAATTTGTCGGAATCACTCAGCTCGCTGTGGATTTAGTGAAGAGGTTTGATGAATATGGGTTAAGAAGGTCTGTTGTTTATGGAGAGGGACTATCTGGAAGGGTCTATACCTGTTTGAGGTTATTATTGGCCTCATCGGTGGGGGAGTTTCCTGCACTACAGGTTACATAGCGCGGCAAAGCCGCAACCAATAACCGCAAAGGACCCAAAGAGGGTGCAAAGGTCGCGAAGTGCGATTCCTTTTTTGCGTTCTCCGCGCCTACTCTGCGAGCTTTGCGGTTGCTAAGACCCCCCCCAAAAAAACAAGAACTTGCAAAATTGTAGCATAGGGGGTAGGATTAAAGAGGAGGCTTTAGAAGATTAGTTGAGAGTGGACGGATAGGGGAAATGGGAATATCATCAAGTTTCTGAGGTGAAGATATGTGCTTTCTGGGACGCTAATTGCGATGGTTTTTGACTCAAAATTGATCCCCACCCAAATTAGCGAATTAAAAAAATCTGGCGGAGAGAGAGGGATTCGAACCCTCGTCCCGACTCACATCGAGAACACGATTTCCAGTCGTGCACCTTCGGCCAACTCGGTCATCTCTCCGCAAAGCCTTTTCTGGCGGAGAGGGAGGGATTTGAACCCCCGGTCCCCTAAGGGACAACGGTTTTCGAGACCGCCCCGTTAAGCCAAACTCCGGCACCTCTCCTAAGTTGACTTGGTGACTTTTCTCAATTTTTGAAAGAATGAACTAAGGAGCCAGGAGCATTCATCCCTGAGGACACCACTGATAATCTCAAGTTTATGGTTAAGCCGATAATCCTCAGAGATATTCACCACCGAGCCGCAGGCACCAAATCTGGGGTCTGAGGCGCCAAAGATCAGCCTATCCAATCTGGAAAGGATAATTGCCCCCATACACATAGGACAGGGTTCAATGGTGACATAGATGGTGGCCCCTTCCAATCTCCAGGAGTGAAGGAAGCCTGCTGCTGCTCCTATGGCCAGGATCTCGGCATGGGCGGTGGGATCCTGTAACCCTTCCACCTGATTGTGGCCCCTTCCAATGATCCTCTCCCTATATACAATTACTGCCCCGATGGGAACTTCATCCTCTTTATAGGCCTTCTGGGCCTCCTGGAGGGCTGCCCTCATCCACCTTGTGGTTTGATCCATCTTTTAGCGCGCCCGGAGGGAGTCGAACCCCCACCCTCCTGATCCGTAGTCAGGCGCTCTATCCAATTGGGCTACGGGCGCATCAATCTTCAATTCAAATTTAATCAACATCTGGATAGATGTCAAGGTGATTTTGGGGATTAAGACTGGTGACCCTACAAGACCGAAGGGGATACCCATAAAATTATAAAAAATCTGTCCTCCTGGAGCTCCAATCTCTTCCCTCTGCCTACTTCTCCTCCCCCTTGCAGAGAAAGCCCAGCTTCTTAGCAAGAGCTGTTGCACCCACACCGTATTTTCTCATTCCCCAATAGCAAAATAGTCTCCGGGTTGCCCTATTTGGGGGTACTCCATCGCGCCAATACATATTTTGCGTAGCATGAGGCGAACATGTCAATTTATAATTTTATGGACGTCCCCATTTATCCCACTAATCCCGTCCCCACTTATCCCACTTGTTTTTTTTACTCATCGCCATGAGTCTTGATTTTTGAGAATGTCGCTAATTAAACCGTGAACTTCTTTTACCATCTGTATTTTCACACTATCTGGTAAGTCTTTCCGCTCTCTGAAGATCCGGTATGGATCAGGCCCACCTATTTTTTCTGCAAGAAGTCTGCTTTTGAGACTGTCCGGCGCCTCTTTCCTTACGATCTCTCTTATCTTCGAAATCCTATACTCTGCGTGCTCAGCGGAGCCACCATACTCCGTATATCCATACCCAAAGGCAATCAATTTTCCTTCTCTCAGGTCATTACTCAGCTTCTCTGGTAGCTTAAGTCGCTCTTCTCTACGATGCCGCTCCACCTCCTCCTGTGTCATTGTAGGTCTTTTCGTCTCGAGCAGTATGAAAAACTGTGGCCAGTCTTTACCTTTATATTTCAGGTTGAGAGTAATTACTAAGCAGGTAGGGCTCAGTGTAAACTCCTTCACTAAAGGCTGTCTTTCCAAGAATTCCCGTAACATTTGTTGGGCTCTCTCAATCCCAAAGTTAGCCTTCCAATCACTGTAGTGAATGGAATCAAGAACAGTATGCTCCTTTCGAATCACCTCCTCAAGCTCTTGGTCTATTTCTGGTTCAGGCACTGGTTCCTTAGGTCGGGGTTCAAACTGGATGCCGTTGATATAAACCGTATCAGCCTTCAAGGTTACCCTATATGGTGACTCAATGTAGCGACCAAAAGCAATCACATATCCGGTGTTTATCCCTTCTGTTTCTGTTGTTTCCTTGGCGGATATTATACAAATCCAACATGTCACACAAACGGTAAAGGCAACGAAAAGACAATTTGTGGACTTCCTCATTTTAAGTCCCTCCCTAAATATAATTTTAGGGGGTAAACCCTTAATTCCTGACTTAGGCAATGCCTTTTAGAACCACACTCGCTGTCCCTCCCTTGATGTCAACTGCTTGCCTCAAATCAAGAAACCCACCTGCTTACCCCTTTAACAAGGACTTGTAGGTGGGTTGTAAAAACATTGGGCAACGGGTAAACCTGTCCACAAAGCTGGAGAATAAAAAACAAACAAGACCTCCTCAGCCCCGCCCCTACAATAAGGACTGAATTCCATTTTTTCTCCTGTGCTTTTGGACAGGCTCAAACTGCCCTATTCAACAAGGATTATATAGAGCCTTGAACATTCACCCCGCACTTATGCATAAGTGCGGGGCGGGTTCCACAAATATCCCAATAGCACAAATTCTAATTTTTCTAATCAATTCGTGTAGATCCGTTTATTCGTGTCATTGGTGTTCCAAAGCTTCTACTTCGTCTATTTCAAGATTACCAACTTTCTTGCCTGATGGAAATCTCGGGCGGAAAGTCTATAGAAATATATGCCGCTGGCCACTTCCTCGACTGATCTATTCCTTCCATCCCAGGAAACTTCGTATTTCCCAGGCTTCTGCTCTTTATCTACTAAGGTTATTACCTCTTGTCCAAGCAAATTGTAGACCTTTAAGGTGACCGCCGTCGGCCGACCGCGGACCGCGGACAGGTGGTAGCGGATCAGGGTGGTGACATTAAACGGATTGGGGTAGTTTTGGAACAGGGCAATTTCCTTTGGAATCGGGGATATGTTCCCCTCCTTTATCCCTTCTTTTCCCACCAGTACCGTGACGAACTGGGTGGAATCGATATTTGAGATTACGGTAAGTGTCTCTCCAACCACAGCCTCAATCGATAAATCCTCGATACTTATCGAATCTATTCGGGCAGTTCCCCGAAAAATGCCTGAGGTAGTATCCGTCTCCGTGAGGATCACCTGAATGCCTGTGGTATCGGTAAGGTTGCCCTTGAGGGTGACCGTGGTCTGATCACAGGATAAAGAGTCGCTGTCTGTGCCTTCAAGTTGGATATACATCTCCGCCCCGATCCAAAGGTCGGTGGTCAAATCGTTAGAATAGGTGCTGTCGGATTTTAACCTAAGGGAATAGACTGAAGCAGGGTTACCAATTACAGGAAGGGTAAGGAAAGGATTGAAATGGACCTCTGCTAAAGTTGTGTCATCGCAGTAG
This sequence comes from Candidatus Zixiibacteriota bacterium, assembly GCA_030670005.1. Classification (GTDB taxonomy): domain Bacteria; phylum SM23-81; class DAOVCL01; order DAOVCL01; family DAOVCL01; genus DAOVCL01. Next base: position 12,466 of record DAOVCL010000016.1, read on the forward strand.
TCATAGATCTTTGCCTCAATAGAATCCAAATTTGTTGTTCCCCACCAATTGTTGATGGCATTAACATCTTCACTCACTCCGTTGAGGTAGACTTCATACTGGCCCATATTGACCAAATTGTTGTAATCCATTACAAGGTAGGAGGAGTCCGCGGAGTAAATCCCACCACAGAGGGTTGCCAAATTGCCGGTTATATTGTTCTGGGTGATGCTAAGGGGAAAATGATAGTGGGATACGCCAGAGGTGTATATGCCGCCGCCGTAGGTAGAGGCAGAATTGCCAATAATTGAGTTATCGCTTATGGTCGGAGCCGAAGAGTTACAAAATAGGCCACCTCCATTATCGGAGGCAAAATTGTGACTAATTATATTGTGAGCAATATTCATCAAACGAGATGAATTGAAGCAATAGATACCTCCTCCATTAGCAGCGGAATTTCCAATTATATTGTTTGTATTGATGTCCCAGGCCATTGTACCGTAAGTGTAGATTCCTCCACCTAAATCAGCGGCGGTATTTCCTCTAATATCATTACCACTGATCAGAGCGGAAGCCTTGGGATAGTAGAAACAGCAGATACCTCCTCCCCTCAAGGCCCAATTCTCCACTATTGTATTGTCAAGGATGCGGGGGTATGATTCCCCATAGCAGAAGACCCCACCCCCATATTGGGCGGAGTTGCCACAGATGAGATTTTCGGTGATTGTGGGGGATGAGCTAGCACAGAAGATGCCACCACCATAGTCTGTAAGGGAATCTGCGTTTCCCTCTATTCTATTTCCCTCTATCTTTGGTGATGAGCCATAGCAGGAGATACCAGAGACTGCATTGGCGGTTATCAGGTTCTGATGAATAAAAGGCGAGGCTCTATCACAACAGATTCCCCCTTCTTCTCCTCCATATTCAATCCGGCAACATTCAATGATAGACCCGCTGAGATAATTTCCCAATGAATCAAAGACGGCATCAACGCTGGTGCTGTCGAACTTGATGCTTCCCCAATCTCCTGGTTGAGGGGAGGGGGCGTTAGAGGTGAAGGTGACGCTGTCTGTTGCCGTTCCCCTGGCCACCAGAATTCCTGCCACTTCGAGAGAATGGGCGGTATCAAATTTTACCCTCACCCCTGGCTCAATAGACAAAGTTACCCCTTCCAGCACCCGCACCGTGTCCACCACAATATATGGGTTTCCGGCAGCCGTCCAGGCCGTGTCCGAGGTTATATCTCCCCCAACCTCGGTCTGGGCTATAGTTGTCTGAGAGAGAATAACGGCTACAAAAGCCGTTATCCAAAGATGGCTCAGCCTCATCTTTATCCTCTATAGAACCTCATTAGAAAAGCTCTAAAGGAAGCAATAAAAATAGCGCCACGGGGAATCGAACCCCGGTCACATGGCTGAGAACCACGTATCCTAGACCTCTAGACGATGGCGCCAAGTTATCCAGGATTATGCATTAAACACCGAAAATCACTGAAGTAAAAAGAGACCCAAAGAGAGGATTTTACCTAAAAAATGAAATGCCAATTTTTATAAATCATTTATATTTCGGTAGTTTCGGTGTCACTCGGTGTTTACTCGCATAATTCAGATTCTGGCTGGGGAGCAGGGATTCGAACCCCGACACCGAGATCCAGAGTCTCGTGTCCTGCCATTAGACGACTCCCCACCTCTATTCAGATATCAAGCTAAGGGTGTTCTCTAACCTCTTTAAAACCTTCTCCTTACCCAAAAGTTCCAACAGGTGAAAAAGGCTGGGCCCACCTTTTCTTCCCGTTGCGGCAACCCGGAGAGGATGAATAAGCTCTGCCGCCTTCACCCCCAGCTCTTTGGCCAGGGCTCTTAAGGCAATTTCGATATTTTCTGCAGAAAAATCTTTTAGCTCGGCAAACCTCTCCCCTAACAAGACTATCTTCCTCTTTGTTCCTGGGCTGCGAAGATACTCCTCAACCGTCTGCGGATCATACTCTATTTCAGAGGAGAAGAAATAACTCCCCAAATCCTCGAAGTCAGTGAGCTTATGGGCCCTCTCCCTGAGAAGCAGAAGCACCCTCTTCAACCATTCCCTTTTTTCCTCCCCAAGTTCCTCCCGGAACCATCCCTTCTCTCTGAGAAAGGGAAGGACAAGCCTGAGCAGATCCCCTTCCTCCAACCCCTTTATGTACTGGCTGTTCATCCACTCTAACTTCTGGATGTCGAAGATCGGATTTCTGGGGCTAACCCTGGCCAGGCTGAAGACCTTTACCAGCTCCTGGCGGCTCATTATCTCCCGGTCGTCGCCGGGCGACCAGCCCAAAAGGGCCAAATAATTGACTAAAGCCTCAGGGAGAAAACCCATCTTTTTGTATTCAGTGACCGAGACCGCCCCATGACGTTTGGATATTTTGCTTCGGTCTTCCCCTAAACCTAAGGGAAGATGGGCAAACTGGGGGGAAGGGGCTCCCAAGGCTTTATATATTAAGATCTGCTTGAAGGTATTGGAGAGATGGTCGTTACCCCTGATCACATGGGTTATCCTCATCTCCAGGTCATCAACTATACAGGCCAGATTGTAGGTGGGACGGCCATCTGAGCGCACAATGATGAGATCCTCAATATCTGAGTTGTCCTTCTCCACCCGACCACAGACCAGATCCTCAACTACCGTCTCCCCCTCGGGCACAAAGAAACGAAGGGTCGTGGGCCTTCCCTCCCTCTCCAGTTCTTGCCTCTCCTCAGGGGTAAGCCTTAAACAGCGACGATTGTATTTCCAGTCTTTCTTCTCCTTTATGGCCCGCTCCCTTCTCTCCCTTAGTTCATCTTCTGAGCAGTAACAGTAATAAGCATTTTTTGAGGTTAAAAGCCTTTGGGCATAATCCCGGTAAAGCTCCATCCGTTGAGATTGAAAGTAAGGGCCCTCATCCCAATCCAGACCTAACCATCTTAAGCTGTCAATGATCACATCCACCATCTGGGGGCTGGATCTCTCCAGGTCGGTATCCTCAATCCGCAGAATGAATTTCCCCCTCTTATTTCGAGCAAAAAGCCAGTTGTAAAGGGCTGTGCGGGCAGTCCCTATATGTAGAAATCCGGTAGGAGAGGGGGCGATGCGAACCCTGACCTCCCCCATAGTTAAGCGAATTCCTCTCGCCTCGGCGATTCTATAGACGACACCTCTTCGGCTAAGGAGAGCTTAACACCCCCTATCCATTTAGCCAGAAGGTTGTAGAGGCCAGCCGAGATGGCTGTGACAATAGATCCGAACACAGCATAGAATATGGCAAACACAAAGGACATAAAAAAGCCCGCAATACCTGAGAAGAGGCCTATCATAGGAAATGTATTTTCTCCACCTATGAAGCCCGCCATCCCCCCTACGAGGGTGAAGATAAGAGTGTAGAATAGACCCACCAAGAGCCCAATGATGGCATAGAGAAAGAAGACTATTTTCACCAAGGACCAGACATCCACCCTCTTCAGTTCGAAATTCACCATACCCTCCTGAGTTTAAAATTTGGAATTAACTGAGGCAATGACCATAGGCAGAGGCTTAAGTTCCCTCTTGAGGGGATCAAGTGCCAACCCTAAGGGCCTCCAGGGTAAATGCTCTTAGCCCGATCTATTCATAAGTTTTAGCCACGAAGACACTAAGAAGATTGAGCATAAAAAAACTCGCTTATTAAACTGAGTTTTTCTGCGTTAATCTGTGAACATTTGCTCAATCTATATTTGATCAAGACTTTGGGGCTTGATGTCTTTGTGGCATATGAATTATTCAGGCTAAGGGGATAGGCGAAAAAAGTTGTTTATTTAAACAACCCTTTGTCCTTCAAAATCTGATCGTAGTCATCCCCTGTAATTGGGCACTTGAATAAATCTACAACCTGCCTAATTGTATCTAACCTTAGCTCCTTTCTCATTCTTTTAAGCAGCGCCACCCCGTAAGTCTTATAGCTACTCCCATACGATATATATGTATATGCTCCAGTCCTTTTCCCCTGATATTCATGGTAAAAACATCTATGGTGTGTATCTTCTTTTACAAAACCTTTGGAAGGAAGATTAGATTCTATTATCCTTCTTTCGATCTGCAATTATTCCTCAACAAGTAAATCCTGGTAGAGTTCCTTTAACCTTAAAGCGTCTCCTATAAGTTTACTGTTGTTTAATTTCTTATAGTACTCAAAAAAATGTATAATATGCAAACATAAATCCTGAAGGGCATTTTCAGAAGTATTTCCGGTGCCGCAAACAGAAAGGTTTTCATTCTCAGCAAAAAATAAATCCTCATCACGATAAATTCTTACTGTTATGGGTTTGGGAGTATAAAACCTTTTTGCTTCTACAAAGATTCTCCATATAGGACTTGGTTGATACTTCTTAATATGGTTAAAAACTTGTTGTGGATCAATCGCAGAAGCTGTCTCTACCTCTTTAACTTTGGAGTCTATATAATTTTCTGGTACATATGCCGTTCTTTCTTTTATCATATCATAAGTGCTTTCAACTAATGAAGGACTCATTATATCACCTCTCCCTGCATTACTTTTTTATAGCTGTCGGTTATTAGCTCCTCGAATAAATATTTTGTATGTTGATGACTTTCGTCAAGATATTTGTCTATTGAGCCAAAAATCAAATTCTCTTCTTTGGCATAATCAAAATCTAAAATAATGACCTCTTGGGTTTTATCGGGAGAAATAGCTGGTTCAATACGTGTTGTTATACTGCCACCTTTAGTCTGAGATACAAATATCATATTTAGATTTTTAAAATTAGTTGGAATGGACTTCGGTAACTCCATCTTAATATTTAAATAATTTTTTATGGGGATAACATCTCTTTCCCTCGTAAAAGGTATGATATTTATATACCGCAGTCCTGTTCTGTTAAGTTTTTTAACCTTAAACAATTCTCCAAAAATGGAAAATATCCTCATCGTCTCTTTTTTAAATGGTTTAAAACCACTATACTTTTTGCAATATACCGCTATTTTATTAACAGACAACATAACCCCATTAGTGCCATCTTCACGTTCGAATTTATATGGTTCTAAAGCCATCGCTTTACCTTCGAATGATTTAGGAATCAAAACTTTTGAGTAAACATCCCTTACCTTCTCATAAAATTTGTCTCTATTGCATTCAATGGCTGGCTCTCCCGGGAATCTTATCTCAAAAACCGTCTCGACAAGAGGAGCACTCTTATAAATTTCGTTCTTGTTGGTCATCTTAGCTTAATAACCTCCTCTTCTTCTGTAATAGGGAATCACAACATAGCATGCCTCAACCCCCTCTTAAGACCTGGCGGAGAGGGTGGGATTCGAACCCACGGTGAACTATACGCCCACAACACCTTAGCAGGGTGCCGCCTTCAGCCAACTCGGCCACCTCTCCGATTAACCATAGCGGAGGGTGAGGGACTCGAACCCCCAAGTCCGTTAAGGGACGGCGGATTTCAAGTCCGCTGCCTTACCAGTTAGGCTAACCCTCCAGCCAGGGCAAATATAAGGTTTTTAACCAGGCGTGTCAACAAAAAGTTT
>DAOVCL010000143.1 GCA_030670005.1 Candidatus Zixiibacteriota bacterium
ACTATCCCTTCCATCCCACAGAATCCGATAATTGCCCGCAGGCTGGTTCTCATCCACCAGCGTTCTCACCTCCTGACCCAAGATGTTGTAAATCTTTAAAGTGACCGCCGACCGCGGACCGCCGACGGCCGACAACTGGTAGCGGATGAGGGTGGAAGAGTTGAACGGGTTGGGATAGTTCTGGGAGAGCCCGAAGTTTTGGGGGATGGATGTTTGAGCTGGATTTGACTCGACTCCAGTGTTGGGGCCAAAGCCATAGATATTCCCCTCGCAAGGGATTTTATCCCCAGCGGCCATCACCATCCAGATATCTCCTGGCTCCGGTGGTATGGTCATTGAGTGGGTTTGGTCGAATGGAAACATCCCTCCACAGAGGTAGATACACCAGTCCTCTCCTGGCCTGTAGAATGGAGAAAAGTTTGAAGATCCTGACAGAAATGCCCAGTTGTCCCCCTGGGTTGGGGCATAGGGGATGGCAACATCGTTGTCCAGATCCCAAACCTCCAAGGTGAGGCTATCAGGACCAGTTCCCTGCCACCTCAGCTCGTAGTCGCTTCCCCTAAAACACCATTTACGAATGGATGGGACAACGGAGAGTTGAGCATCACAGCCACTGTTGTTTACCACCTTTTTAAAGCTGACGAAGTTGAAGGTTATCTTGTCTACATAGGTGTCTAACTTGAGAGAGAAACCATCTACAATAGGGGACCAGGTAGTGTAAAGATTGCCGTCAAGTTTAACATTTAGGGGTTGGTTATGCAGAAGCAGAGTATCTGTGGTAATATCGTAGAGATCATAGGTGTAAAGGGGGAGATCACTGGAGATTTGCTGAATTGGGTTGAACCTTATCCGATAGTCATGGTCGGTGAGATCATCTGGTATGTGCTCAAAGGGGAAGATGGTAATGGTGTTACAGCCTCCCTTAATATGGGTGATGTAGTCTAACAGCCTGTGATCATTATAGATGGTGAGCCACTTATCCGATATATCCTGGCTTGTGGTCTCCGCATCCGAGGCGGTTACCTTCAATAGATAGCTTCCGTTAATCACCGGATAGGTGTCCCAACTGTAGCTGCTGTCGTTCTCCAGCCCGGTGCCAATTGGGGTCCAATTAGTATCATCTTTGCTATAAAACAATCCAATAGATAGGGGATCCCCGTCGGCATCAGCGGCCTCCCAGATTATCTCCACTATGCCACTCAGTTCCCCTGAATTTGGAGAAATAAGGATGATGTCTGGAACACCATTGCCTGGGTTGTTTACCGTGAATATCCTGTCGGATTTGTCCTCACCGACGAGCACCCCATCTGTGGCTATGATCCTTATCAGATAGTTTGTTCCATCTGGGAAATCACCTGTATCCCACGCATAGTTGCCATCGTCTACCTCACCAGTTGCTATAGCCTGCCAGGTCTTCCCCCTATCCCTGCTACAGGAGATGTCAACCGTAAGGGGGTTGCCGGTAGCAGACAGGGCCTCCCATCTTATCTCGACAATATCAGTTAGCTCCTCCCCACCATTGGGGGAGAGGACAGTCACCTCATGGGTCTTAAACCCCATATCATAGAGGGTTTGGGCTAGATCGCTATTGGCCTGAAGGTCTTCCAGATCCTCTCCGGCTATCACTGCCACCACTACCCGGGCTGTATCCCCAGCGGCCAGGTCAAAGGGACCGGTGCACTGGATGAACCTATAATCCGAAGGCTCAGTGGCCTCATCAAAGGGTTGATATTCTCCGGTTAGGTAATTGTAGCCAGCTAAGACCATATACCGCTGGCCATCTGTCCCCGGATCCGGGGGGATGCTCTCCCGGGTGAATATCTTGAATGCCGTAAGCCCCAACTGTTCTCCCATGCTGTCAAGAGGGCTTTCTAAGAAGTCATAACCTATATACCCGGAAACATCCCCGCCCGGGGGACGGCTGGTGCAGGCATAGCCCAAGTTTCTCTCGGGATCAAATCCAACCGTATCGTTCTCGAAATCGCCTATATCGGCATCACAGGCCACCCCAAGATACATCCCACTCAGGTCCTGGCCGGATATGTTCTCCACCTCATAGGTTAAGAAGAGGAAGTCCTGATATACCTCATAGTTCCAGGAATAGCCGGTTTGAGTGATTCTTACCCCTATGGGTATTGGGTTATCCGGGGAGTGTCTGGTGGTATCGTAGTCGTTGAATTGGCACCAGCTATCCTGGGAGGAGACGACGATCGTGTCCCCATTTACCACCACAGGCCATTGGGCTAAATCCTCCGGGATGTCTGACCAGTAAATCCTCTCGTCAGGGTCTGTATATCCCTCCTCATTGGGGAGATCCCCGGGGACGAACTCACTGGAGCCATTGGAGGGGTCATATCCAACGCTAACCAGGGTATCCCCCCCGGAGGAGATGCAGCCAACCCATATCCCAGCCCCAAAGATGTAAGTATCCCCGGAGCCTGCCGGCCACTCGCAGGCATTTTCATATCCATGCTTGCCATAATTGGTTATCTTGAGATGGAGCAACCCAGCGGTATGCCAGCCAGATTTCCATACTTTACTATTGGGGTTGTGGCCAGGTTTCATCTCCTTTGCAAAACCAGCCTGCACAAGGAGCAGACATAGGCCTACCCCCAGGATAAGTTTCCTCCTCATTTTCTTTCTCCTTTCGTTTGTCAGGCACCCTACCTCAAAAGGGCCATCTTCTTGCTTTCGTTGAACCCACCTGCGGTGAGCTTGTAGAGGTAGACTCCACTGGCTACTGCCTTACCCATCTCATCTCTGCCATCCCATCTTACAGTGTAGCTGCCAGCATCCTTTTCCCCATTTACCAGAGTCCTTACCAACTGCCCCCGCGCATTGTAGATCTTTAGGGTGGTGCGGTGCGGTCTGACCCCTGATAGCTGATAGCTGATAGCTGTAGTTGGATTAAAGGGATTGGGGTAGTTCTGGGATAGTGAGTAGGTTTTGGGGGTTGAAAGCGCGGTTTGAGGCTGTTCGACCCCCTTCAGGTTCTCATAGAGATCAACCCTAACGGTGACCTTTTCCCTATTTGTAACCAAGTATTCGGAGGAGAAGACCATATACCAATTGGCATCGGTGGGGAATTTAAAGGTCAAGTCCATAGAGGCCAAATCCTGGGTTATCTCATAGGCCCCAAAGGGCTCCCCTACTGTATATTGGGCATAATTTGCCGAATCGCAGATGAAAAAGTCAACCCTGCCAGGGGAGACCTTTTGGGCAAAGGTGTTACCGTCATAAAGGTTCATCCCATACTCCGTCTCCTGGGGGACATCGAGCCTTATCTCCACTTTGTATCTTTCCAATGGGTCTTCTGGCCAATCTGCCTCATCGGCCTGGAATCCATCCATCACCTCGGGAACGGTGAAGGGTTTAAAGTAAGTCTGCCCCCCTACACTCATATCAATGATCTTGACAATGGTTCCCGACTGCGCCGGATAGTTACCCAAGGGGCTCTCCACCCGGGCATAAAAGTCACGGTGATCCCCCAATTCAAACTCACATCTGCCATCGGAGTTTGTGTATCCCCAGGTTGTGACATAAAAATCTCCACCCCAGATAGGCTCGGCATATAACCTAACCCTTGCCCCATCAACCGGGTTTCCGTTGAAGTCGTGAACTGTGGTCACCAGGAAACAGCTATCCGAGTATCTTCCGGTTACCGTCCAACTATAGCCATCCGGTCTCCAGTCCCAGATAGCCGATACCTGTTTGCTCCCTCCCCGGTCAACATCGTAGGAAACCCCTGGATTGTCTATATGGGTTCCCCCTCCACCCCGATCTACCTGATAAGGATGCCAGTCCTCGTCCCAATAGAACTCCCCCCAGACATGGTCCTCACAGATGTCCATTGTGCATAGGCTTGGAATGAGGGCTGTTCTGGCAGCCGCACAGAGGAGATCCTGCAGTTCTCCGCAGTTGCCATTGTGCTCACAGGCGATCTGGTTGGGCTGAATTGGCCGGTTTCCGGAGGCCATAACTGGAACGATCTGAGAGGTCCAGTTGCCAATGACATCTAAGGCCATATCCTCCTTCTCAAAGGGGCGTCCAAAGGGGAGGTCGTGTTGTTGGCCATCCCAGAATACCCTGATCGAGTCCAGACAGTCCTTGAGGAGGGGGTATCCCCCCTCGGTGTAGCTATGCTCGGTGGGGGGGTCGAAGAAGAGATACTCCCTCCAGAAATAGCCATAGGTGGCCTGACGATCGCTGGGCTCATCCGTCATCTTCACATCCTCATCGCTGATCTTGGGATGGAGGATATACCAGTAGTAGTATTCCTTTGGGCTGGTAACCCAGGTTGTATCGCCATCAGAGATAACCCTGTAGCGGGTTGTGGAGAAGTAATCCGTGGAGTCGCCGTATTGGGTGGAGTCAACTATATCCACATAATCAAGATATTGGTCAATCTCATACATAAGCTCTGCGTTCTCTACCAACATATGGAGGTAGAGGAAAACCTGGGGGTCGGAGAGGGTCTCCGGGGCGATATGGGCCACCTGAAAGGCGACCTCGTCGATGTAAGGGTCCTGGGCATTTAATATCAGATTAGCATAGGTATCCTGCAGGTTTCCCAGGAGAAGGAAGCTATCCTTTAAGTCGTCATATAGCCATCTGGGAGCCTTCTGGAGGGCAAACCTCGCCGCATCCGAGAGCCCATCTTCCCAGGGGATTTCCTCCAATGAATCGGTCCTATGGTCGAAATATATGATATGGGATTCCCCAGCAGGGATATCAACCTGAGCTTTGATCGAATCCCTCAGAACCCAGTTTTCGCCTTCCTTGGGTAGAGTTCTTGCATGTTTTTTCAGTGGCGGAGGTTTTCGAACATTATCTGGGCTAACGATTCGGGCCAGATCTTCCCCGATGCAGATTAACCCCTTCTCTTCCTCCTCAAGCGGGCGAGTAGTGGTCCCTCTGTTGGCCTTATCCCTGGCCTGGAGTAAAGTAGCAGCCCCTATTCCTACGAAGAGGAAGATACCCAAAACTGAAAATTTAACTACCTTGCTTGAAAAATTCATTGGCTCTTCACCTCCTGTTGATTTAAATGTTTTTCGATTATAACCATTCCCTCCCTCTCATTTGGTCGAAAGCTATCACCACCTCCCAAGGGGAGGAGGAGATAACCCCGGAGAGAGATCTTAGCCAGGGTGGGGTGCTCGTAACGCCGGCAAGGGT
>DAOVCL010000085.1 GCA_030670005.1 Candidatus Zixiibacteriota bacterium
ACTCCTTCTCTCGGATGGTTAAGCACCATACTTCTGCAGTCTGCGGGCATGGGCCAGGGCAAGGGTTATCAGAGCCACCGCGGGAAGCCTTCCCAGCCCCCCCTTGATACAGCTTATCTCATCAAACCTCTCCACCTCATCAACCCTACAGTTGGGGGAGAAGAGCAATACGGGAATGGGATGCCAACTGTGGCTCTTCAACTTACTGGGGGTGGAGTGGTCTGCAGTGACCACGATCACCTCTGGCTTAAGCTCTAAAACCTGGGGAAGGAGACTATCCACCTCCTCTATAACCTTTACTTTGGCCGCGAAGTTACCATCCTCACCAAAACTGTCGGTCTTCTTAACATGCAGATAGAAGAAGTCATATTGGGGGAAATTCTGGGCCAGCAGTTTAAACTCGTCCTTCAGGTCTCCCACCTCTGGCCAGACATCCATTCCCACCAACCTGGCTAACCCTCTATACATTGGGTAGTTAGCAATGGCTAAGGAGTGCAGCTTATACCTCTCCTCCATCGTGGGAAAGGGGTTATATTTGGCAAAGCCGCGCAAGATGAGCATATTGGCCTTCGGCTCATCGGCAAGGATCTCTTTAGCCTGGTGGAGGAAATCCTTCACCAGCTCCGCCGTCCTCTTGCTCTCAGGAGAGAGGAATTTTGGCTCTAAGGGGGCAAAACCCTCCTTCTGAGGATCTGTATCCGCCAAATCACCGCCCAATCCCTCACCGCGTAGAACCAGGACCGCCCGATGCTCTTTCACAGGCTCAATGAAGAATTCGGTTCCTAAGTTTAGACTCCCCCTCAGCTTTGCACAGAGCCTGCGGTTCTCCTCGGTGGGGATCCTGCCCGCCCTCCTGTCGGCCACTTTACCCTCTTGATCAAGGGTGCAGAAATTTATCCGGGCAGCAACATCCCTTTCGGTGAGCTGAAAACCTATCCCCAAGGCTGCCAGCACCCCCCTGCCTACTTCAAACTGTAGGGGATCATAGCCGAAGATGGCAAAATGGGCCGGTCCACTTCCTGGCGTTATCCCCGGCCAGATGGGATCCAAAAGGCCACAGACGGATTGAGAGGCCAACCTATCCAAATTAGGGGTTCGAGCTACCTGAAGCTCCGTCCCCTCCCACCCCTCCATCCTCAGCCCACCCAGGCCATCCAGAATCAGATAGACTATCTTCCCCCCCTCCTCTAAGGCCAAATCCTGCAGTATATTATAATCCAAACCCCCTCCTTTATACGATTTTCAAATTTATTGAACTACACAGAGGTGAAAATAGAAATTGGAAAATTGAAATGTGAAACTTGTAGAATTTGGAGTTATGGAAGCCCGAGAAGAAGCAACAGACTATGCAAACTTTTATGGAATGAGTTCAGTAAACTCCGTTCTATCTTGTCATTTCGAACCCATCGACTCGGACCTTTACCTTGCCTGTCATTTCGAGCGAAGCGAGAAATCTTTTAACGGATGAAAGTGTGATAAATACAGATTCCTCCCTTCGGTCGGAATGACATAGCCGTTTGTATCTCAGAAAGGACGGATTTCGCTGAACTCTTACCTTTTATGTATAGATCGGCCCGATCATGAAAGAGCATATTATGAGTTGCCAGGTCTATCCCCCTCAACCTTACCCTGGGAATTACTCTTCCCCTTCACCCTCTCAAACCTCACACCTCCGCATTTGGGGCATATCCATTTCCTCTGTTTGTGAAATGACCTCTTCTCTTCCCTCATTTTGATGTGGCATCTTCTACAATACATCCCTCCTTTAATCCCCTTCTCATTAACTCCTGCTCTATGCGGGACCTCTTCTGGGAAAATTTGCGGAAATTTGCCCCAACCCTCTCTAACCTCCCAGCAAGCCTAAAGAGGTTTGTCAACTCAAACTCATCTTCAGCCAAGAAATTTAAGTTCTGTCTGTGCTCCTTGAGCTGAGAGATCCTGAACTGGCAATAATCGTGCATATTATGGAGGGCCTGCCAAGACTTCCTCTCCAACTCAGAGTGGGTCTCTAACCTCAGCTCTTCTACCTGGGAGGGTCTCCTCAAGACCCTTGCTAAGAGGTCATTCTCAGGCATAAAGCTTGCCTTAGATCTCAGATATGAAATTCTTTATCCTCTCCAGTCCCTTCTTGATATTATCAACCGAATTGGCATAGGAGAGCCTGATATAGCCGTCTCCATAGGTGCCAAAGGAAGTCCCTGGAAGAACGGCAACCCCCGCTTCTTTTAGGAGGCTATCTGCCAACTTCTTGCAGTCCCATCCGATAGCGGTTATATTGGGAAAGGCATAAAAGGCTCCCTGAGGTAGTCTACAGCTTATCCGCGGGATGGAATTCAACCCCTCCACAACCACATCTCTTCTCTTCCTAAACTCGGCCACCATCCTCTCCACCTCATCCTGAGGGCCAATCAGGCCCTCAATTCCAGCCACCTGAGTGAACGCCGCGGTGCAGGAGTTACAGTTGGTCATCAACCTGGCTATCTGCACGGCAAGGCTTTCCTCCATCACCCCATACCCTAACCTCCATCCGGTCATTGCATATGTCTTGGAGAAACCATCGAGGAGAATGGTCCTCTCCTTCATCCCTGGCAAGGAGGCTATGCTTAAATGATTCCCAGAATAGATAATACGGCTGTACATCTCATCGGAGAGGATCCAAAGATTATGCACTTGTGCCAGATCGGCTATCGCCTCCAGATCCTCTTTGGTCAAAATCCCTCCCGTGGGGTTGTGTGGCGAGTTGATAATTACCATCTTCGTCCTTGGGGTTACCGCCGCTTTCAATTCATCTGTATCCAGCCGAAAGTCATTCTCCTCCTTGAGATGAATGGGAACAGGCTTGCCCCCGACGAAATTCACCACAGATTCATAGATGGGATAAGCGGGGTTGGGATAGATAATCTCATCCCCAGGGTCTATCAGCGCAAGGATGGCAAAGAACATAACTGGCTTCCCACCAGGGGTGATGACCACCTCCTCAGGATTCACCTCTATTCCCCTGGTTTGCGATACATACTTGGCCACCGCCTCCCTTGCCTCCATCAGACCAGCCGAAGGGGTGTAATGCGTATATCCCTCGTTCAGGGCCTTGATGGCCGCTTCCTTTATGTTCTTAGGGGTATCAAAGTCCGGCTCCCCAATCTCCAAGTGGATTACCTCCTTACCTTTTGCCTCTAAGGCCTTTGCCTTGGCTAAAACCTCAAATGCGGTCTCTGTGCCCAAATTCTTCATCCTTTCTGCAAATCTCATCTCTCCTCCTTTAATAGATTTTAAAACAAGAGCAAAATAACGATGAGAAACCGGTTTGTCAAACCATTTTTGTAAGGCCAATGATTGAGAAATCCACAAGGCTATACCATCTGAAGAAACTTTTCAGGAAATTATCAAGGATTTATGGAGGGACGATCGGAGTTAGAAAGGGATAAGTATTCCTGGGTCACCTTTATCTCTTGGAATTCTCAGAAATTCAGAGACTATTCTAACAACCACATCTATTACAAACTCAAAGGGCAATTTTGCCTACTCCAAAATAGAATCCACTGCAATACCCTACCTAAATTATGCAGGAAATTGCATAAAAGAAAGATGGTAAAACTTTGACCTTCAAGCTTCCATTACCTGCCTGTCTGAGATACGAAATCATCTAATGCTTTATCACTATTGGCACTTCCTCCACTCCTCTGATTAATTACCTCCTTTTCTTTAATCCTCTCAATTTTTACCCCTCATTTCCAACCCTTTGGCATATACCTTGCTTCTTTAAGGGACAAAGGATTATATATCTAAAGGAGGTTCATAATGAAAAGCTGCGGGTTAGCTAAATTTGAAGGAGAGACCAGGGCTGGCCTGGTTGCCGAAGCGGATTTCTCCGGGTTCCTCTACTGGGAATTTAGATCTAAGTTCGTCTCCACTCTTAGGAGATCCCGTCATATAGCAAAGGCCATTCTGTTCTCTCCCTTCTTTCTCCTCTCCTCACTCTTTGTCTTTGTCTTAAGTCCGGAGGAGATATGGAAGAGTGAATTCCCTCTTGTCATCAGAAGTTCCCTCAGGGGACTGATTAAGAGGGGAATTGACATCTTTGGCACCTTAATCGGCTTAATTCTCTCTCTTCCTTTCTTTATTTTTGTTCCATTGGCGATAAAAATAGACTCCTCAGGCCCCATCTTCTACCGGCAAAAGAGGATAGGCAGGAACAGAAGACAAAAGAATAGGAGGAGGAACCCCATCTATAATAATACGGGGGAAAGGAGAAATGGGGAGAGGAGAAGGGAGGATCTCTGGGGATCTCCTTTCTATCTATATAAATTCCGCACTATGAGACAGGATGCGGAGAAGAAGAGTGGGCCTGTTTGGGCTATCCCTAATGATCCTCGCATTACTAAAGTAGGAAGATTCCTGCGTAAGACGAGAATAGATGAGATCCCTCAATTCTTAAATATCTTAAGGGGAGAGATGAGCTTGGTCGGTCCCCGGCCAGAGCGTCCCTACTTTGTGAAAAGTTTGGGGGAGAAGGTCCCCGAATATCCTGATAGGTTAATGATCAAGCCTGGCCTGACCGGTCCGGCCCAGATAGAGTGTGGATATGACTCCTCGGTAGAGGATGTGAAGGAAAAAGTTAAGTTGGACATTGACTATGTGCATAATGGCTCTTTAATTAAGGATCTGAAGATTATCCTTTTTACTGTAGGAATTCTGATTACTGGCAAAGGTGCCTATTAAACCCGTAGCGAGCAAACAGATCAGGTGTGTGCCAATCTTGTTCACAAACTAAGGAGAGTTCAACGCAACGGATAGCTTGATAAGGAGAGAGCCCCAAGTTTGTCCAATTACCTCGAATTCCCATAAAGCAGTTGCTTTAGGTGGAGCCTCAAGAAATTTTGATTTTATCTCATTTTACATTGACAGCGTTATATTGTTATGTTACCTTTCTACTTTGGAACAAAAGGTTCAGGGTGACTGAGGAGCAAGTAAAAGGCCTGACTTTGATCATGGCTATGGACCTTTTGTCTCTTCTTTGATGCTACGGAAATTTAATCCCCAAAAACAAGGAGGAAAAATCCAGATGAGGAGGACCATATCTACCCTTTTAATCTTCCCGTTTTTCTTCTCGCTTTCTTTGGCCTCTGAACAGGAGGGGATGACCATAAATTCGATCCCCCCAGGGGCTACCGTATATGTGGAGGGGGAGCATACATTCGTAGGCAAAACGCCTGTGAATGTCCCCTATCTGTTGGTGGGCATCTACAAGATCACCGCCAGCAAGAGAGGTTACGAGGATTGGTCCCAGAGGGTCAATCTGGTAGGGAGGAGAAGTAGGCCGCTTTTGATCAGACTCTCCCCCAAGACCAGGTTTAAGGCCGCTCTGAGATCGACCTTATTCCCAGGATGGGGACAACACTACTTGGATAAGAGGTTTAAGGGAGGGGTGATCAGCCTGGCGGTGATCAGCCTATCACTCTCCTCTATCGTTTTGGATGCCAAATATGACCGGGCAGTGGATAGGTATAACCAGGCCTTGAGGGATTATGATGCGGCCAAGAGGGAGGAGGAGAGATCCGCTCTCAGGTTGAAGGTCCTGGACAAAGAGGATAAGGCCGATGATGCCTACAGTCAGAGGAACACCCTCCTCTGGATGACGGGAACCCTCTGGGCATACAACATCTTGGATGCGATCATCTTCTTCCCCTCCTTTCAGCAAGGAGGATACGATCTGGGGACACCTGTTATCTCTGGAGGCCTGGAGAAAGGGGTTCCTATGCTGAGGTTAACCATAAATTTCTAAGGAGAAGAGAATGAAGAGAATCTTGCTCTTATTGATGATAACCCTCTTAGCCTGGGGATGCAGCAAAAAACACAAAGCCTTTTCTCCCACCGAGGTGAGTTTTCCCTCTACCCCTAAGGGCCTCACGGCCACAGTAGGGGATGGGGAGATAACCCTGATCTGGAACGATGATGAAGAGGTGAGAGGATTCTATATCTATCGGGCCGACTCGGCAACTGCAGAGTTCGTGAGGAGGGACTCGACCTCTTCCCCCTCCTATATTGACTCAGGGCTGCTTAATAACCAGGAGTATTTCTACAAGGTATCTGCATACAATCTTCAGGGCTACGAAGGGAACTGTTCCTCAGTGATCTCAGCCACTCCCAGTGCCTATGACCTGCTCATCGAGGGTGGGAAAGAGTTTACCAACCTCCAGGAGATCGAGGTTACCCTTACAGCTCCCCAGGGAATCTCCCTGATGATGTTGGCCAACGACTCCCTGTTTACTAACGGTTCCTGGGAGCCCTTCTCTCCGGAAAGGGAGTGGACCCTCACCCAGGGGGATGGGGAGAAGTGGGTATTTGCTAAGTTTAAGGATTCTAAGGGGATAGAGACGAAAACCCCAGCCTCAGATAAGATAATCCTGGATACCCAGGCCTCCATAAAGATGGTCAGTGAGAACTCCGAGGGGAAGATACTTGCCCCAGGGGACACAATCCACTTTGAGCTTGATGCCGGAGAGCCAGATGGAGAGGCTACGGTGGATATAGGGACTATCCAGATGGGGATAATCCTCCAGGATATGGGAGATGGGACTTATACCTCAGATTTCATCATCCCTGGAGCCCTAGAGGTCCTCCAGGCCAAGGTGGTTGGCCACTTCACCGACCGGGCAGGAAACCAGGCCCCTCCGGTCAATGCCCAGGGGGTGGTTACCATTCAGAGTCCGCCACCCCCGGTGGAGTTGAGGCCACCCACACCTGTAGGGAACTCCACCACATCCTTGAACCTCTCCTGGTCTCCATCTGGGGCCGAGGACTTCGCCTCCTACATTCTCTTTCGGACTGAGGAACCCCAAGTTGACTCCACATCCACCTTGGTAACTACCATAACCGAGATCAGCACAACTTCCTTTGAGGATACAGAACTGAAGGAGGATACTGACTACTGGTATAGGCTTTATGTCTTTGATCAGAGCGGGCTCTCTTCCTCCAGTAACCAGGTTAAAGGGACGACAAAGCCGAATAAGCCACCTATCGCAGTCCATCTTTATCCCCCTTCGCCTGTTGTGGGCTCCTTCTCCCAGCTCAACCTCTCCTGGAGCCAGAACTCAGATGAAGATTTTGCCTCCTATAACCTCTATCGTTCCCCAAGCTCTGGGGTAGATTCTGCCTCCATACTGGTAACTTCAATCACCAACCAGACCACTACGGCCTATCAGGACACCGGGCTGGATGAGAATACAAGCTACTATTATCGGGTCTATGTCTGGGACAGAGGCGGCCTTGCAGCCGGCAGCAACCAGGAGGAGGGAAGGACAAACCAAGATGAGCCGCCTGAGCCAGTGGTCCTCCATTCGCCAAACCCCATCTCCTCAAACCAGATCGATCTCTCCTGGAGCCAGAGCGAGGAGAAGGACTTTGCCTCCTACAAGCTCTTCCGTTCCTCATCCTCGGGGGTAGATTCGACTTCCTGGCTGGCTGCTACAATAAGGGAGAAATTCCAAACAACCTATCAGGACACAGGGCTTGATGGGGATAAGACCTATTATTATCGCATCTTCGTCTATGACAAAGGGGGAAATGGAAGGGGAAGCAATGAGGTATGGGCTACCACTGAGAATAGTCCGCCTCAACCCCTCGTTTTGGATGGGGTAACCGTTATAGATACTTCATCTTTGGGCCTCTCCTGGAGCAGAAGCGAGGAGGAGGATTTCCAGAGTTACAGGATATATCGCTCCCATCATCCGGGTGTCAACCTCTCCTCAGAGCTAATTGGGGAGATAACTGACCCCTCTACCATCAGTTTAGTGGACAGCGGATTGGATGACAACAGGGAATACTGGTATCGGGTCTATGTTTTTGACGATGGAGGCCTCTGGGCAGGGAGCAACGAGGAGAGCGGAACCACGGAGAATGGATACCCTCAGGCAGTCACCCTCTCCGAGCCCGGGGATGAGTCAGAGAGATCTTTAACCCTTTCCTGGACAGAGAACTCCGATTATGACTTCTCCTCCTACCGCATCTACCGTTCCCTCTATCCAGGGGTGAGCTCAGGCTCCCGGCTTGTTGGGGAGCTTCCGGAGAGGACATCGACTACCTATCAGGATACTAACCTTGTTTCCAATACCACCTATTATTACCGG
>DAOVCL010000148.1 GCA_030670005.1 Candidatus Zixiibacteriota bacterium
GTGAACATCATAGAGAATTTCGGCCTCTTGCCTTTTCAGTCTCAACATCCTCAGACCCTCTATCTTAAATCCGGCCCTCTCTATCCTTTTTAGAACCTCCCCTACCAACCTTCTCCTCACCCCATCTGGCTTGACTATACAGAGCGTCCTCTCCATTAGATTAAAGACATTCTAAACGACACTTCTCCTTCACCGCCGAGACTGCTGAGTTTTCTGGGGGGACTTGGCGGCGCAAAAATGAGCCAGCACTCACATCAACACAATTAAGGGAAATTACCAAATAACAGCCCAGAGTTTTGACCATAGCCTATGGGTTGTCATTCCTCATCTGTTATTCAAAAACCCCTTCACAACCTCCCTCAGATCAGGCTTTCCGATCTCCTGAAGCTCGTATCTTACCCTCACCGAGTTCCCCTTTATCTGCAAGACCCGGGAGAGATCTATGGGAGTGGCCACGATAACGGTATCCGCCCCGGCTCTATTTATGGTCTCCTCCAGATCCCTTATCTGTTCCCCCCCATAGCCCATTGCCGGAAGAAGGGTCCCTGTCCCTGGGTATTTGATAAAGGTCTCAGCGATGCTTCTCACCGCATGGGGCCTGGGGTCAATGATCTCGGCCGCACCATACTTATGGGCAGCCACCAGGCCGGCACCGTATTTCATCCCTCCGTGGGTAAGGGTGGGACCATCCTCCACCACCAACACCCTCTTCCCCTCAATCAGTTCCGGTTGATCCACAAACAGGGGTGAAACCGCATCAACTATCCCTGCAGATGGGTTCAATCTCCTTATGTTGGCTCTCACCGACTCAGTATCATCAAAGCTTGCCCTATCCTCCTTGTTTATCACCACCACATCGGCCATTCTCAAATTTGTCTCCCCGGGATAATAGGAGACCTCATGGCCAGCCCTCAGGGGATCGACCACAGTAATCAGAAGATCCGGCCAATAGAAGGGCATATCATTATTCCCTCCATCCCAGACAATGACCTCAGCCTCCCTCTCCGCCTCCTTGAGGATGGCCCCATAGTCCACCCCAGCATAGACCACATTTCCCCTTTCGATATGGGGCTCATACTCCTCCCTCTCCTCTATGGTACAATTATATCTGTCCAAATCGGCCAAACTGGCAAATCTCTGCACCATCTGCTTAGAGAGATCACCATAGGGCATAGGGTGTCTGATCACCACCACCTTCTTCCCCAGTTTGCTTAGTATCTCACATATCCGCCTGGTTGTCTGGCTCTTGCCACAACCTGTGCGCACAGCACAGATGGCCACTACCGGAAGACCGCTCTTCAGCATGGTATCCCCGGGGCCAAGAAGGGTAAATGAGGCCCCTGCTGCCTGAACCTGGGCGACCAGGTTCATCACATACTGGTGGGAGACATCAGAATAGGCGAAGACGACCTCATCTGCCTTCTCCCTTCTTATTATATCGGACAGTTCCTTCTCCGGATAGATGGGGATGCCCTCAGGGTATAGCCTCCCGGAGAGCTGCGGCGGATACCTCCTTCCCTCTATATCAGGGATCTGAGTGGCAGTGAAGGCCACCACCTGATAACCTTCATCTTCCCTGAAATGGATGTTGAAGTTATGGAAATCCCTCCCTGCAGCCCCCATTATGACAACTCTTCTCCTGTTGGACATATCGGCCTCCTGAATAGCGAAAACCTCAAGGATCAAGTATGACAACTATATGGTTGCACCGTAACAGTTTACCATAGAATCTCATAGCGCGGCAGAGCCGCAACCAAACAATTCACCGCAAAGTCGCAAAGGACGCAAAGTTTAAAGATTATTAACTATCGTTTTATTTCATCTCTCTCTTGCTTTTTATTTCCTCTGCGATCTTGGTGGCTTTGCGGTTGTTTTAGCTGAGGGTCTAACCAACCCTGCACTGAAGTGCGGTAGAACCCTTCTACCCAGCTTTAGCTGAGAGTTCCCCCAGAGGGTGGCAGAAGCTCTCTACTGTCACCAAAACGGAAAAGGAAAAGAGAGATCACTCAAGGCAACCTGAAAAACTTTGTTAAAAAAACAAGTTCTTGCAAAATTGTATTACAGCGAGGCAAAGCCGCAACCAATTTTATCTGCCCCATAGTGGGTTCTCTGACCTAACCGCAAAGAGCCCAAAGAAAGCGCAAAGGTCGCTAAGAGAATTCTTTACCGCTTTCATCGAACTGTGCGGCTTTAACCCCCGGCCCAAGGGAAACGGCGCTCAGTGGGAGAGGAAGTTATTCTCGTCCACCATTTACATCCAGAGATTTGCGTTCTCTGCGCCTCCTTGGCGAGCTTGCGGTTAAAAACTTTGTCAAAAAACAAGATTTTGCAGAATTGTAGAACAGAAAAAGGATAGAGTTTGCCGCAGATGAAGCATCTGACCGCTCAGGCTAAATTTCCATTTTCCAATTTCTATTTTCCATCCCTCAGGGCAGAATCCTGACGGCATAGCAGAATTCCGTGAGATTCCGTGGTGAACCGTTATCTTCGTCTGAGGAAGTTACGCCTTCTCTGAGATGGCCTTGGCCTGAAGGTAAAGGAGCAGGTAGTCCCTTCCGCCGGCCTTGGAGTCCGTCCCCGACATATTGAAGCCGCCAAATGGGTGAACCCCTACCAAAGCGCCTGTGCACTTGCGATTGATGTAGAGATTGCCCACATGGAATTCCCTCTTGGCCCTCTCAATTTTCTCCCTGTCCTGAGTGTAGAGGGAGCCGGTGAGCCCATATTCCGTGCAGTTGGCAATCTGCAGGGCCTGGTCAAAGCCGTCGGCTTTAATCACTGTCAGCACAGGGCCAAATATCTCCTCCTGAGCTATTCTGGAGGATGGATCCACATCAGCAATTATCGTCGGCTGGAGGAAGTAGCCATTCCCCTCTACTTTTCCTCCACCGAAGCAAAGCCTCCCCTCCCTCTTTCCTATCTCGATATACTCGGAGATGGAGGAAAAGGCCTTCTCGTTTATCACCGGCCCCATATAGTTCTCCGGGTCCTTGGCCGGACCAACCTTTATCCTTTTTGCCCTCTCTACCAGCATATCCAAGAACCGATCATAGATCTTGCTGGAGACAACGGCCCGGGAGCAGGCTGAACACTTCTGCCCCTGAAATCCGTAGGCAGAGGCTATCACCCCCTGGGCTGCCTCCTCCAGATTGGCATCCTCCTCCACCAGGATAACATCCTTTCCCCCCATCTCGGCAACAACCCTCTTGATCCAGATCTGGCCAGGGGAGGGCTTGGCGGCCAGCTCGTTTATCCTCAAACCCACGGCCTTAGAGCCTGTGAAGTTCACAAATCTGGTCTTGGGGTGGGAGACCAAGTAGTCCCCCACCTCGGCCCCACTTCCCGGCAGGAAGTTGACCACCCCTGGGGGAAGGCCAACCTCATTTAGGATCTCCATAAATTTGGCCCCGATGGTGGGGGAGTCACTCGATGGCTTCAATACAACCGTGTTTCCAGTAATTATCGAGGCGGAGGTCATACCAACCAGGATGGCTAAGGGGAAGTTCCAGGGGGGAATGACGATGCCCACCCCTAATGGGATATAGACAAGTACGTTCTTCTCTGAGGGGATCCTCACCAAAGGCTGAGGTTGGGCATATCTGATCATCTCTCGACCATAGAACTCCAGAAAATCTATAGCCTCTGCCACATCTCCATCGGCCTCAGGCCAGGATTTCCCCACCTCATATACCTCCCAGGCGGAAAGCTCCAACTTCCTTTTCCTCATCAGCTCAGCGGCTCGAAAGAGATATTCTGCTCTGGCCTCGGGTTTAACCCACTTCCAGCTTTCAAATGTCTTCAGCCCCTCCTCTATCGCCCTTTGGGCCAATTCCTTATCCGCCTTCTGGTGGATAGCCACCACCTCATCCTTCTGGGAAGGATTGATGGATTTAAAGTGTTTTGGGGCTCTCAGCCTCTCAGAGCCGATAATTAGCTCATACTCTTCCCCCAAATGGGAGGCTACCTCCTTCAGGGCATCTTCCATCCAACTTCTGTTCTCCTTCTGGGAGAAGTCGACATAAGATTCGTTCTTAAATTCCCGAATCATCTTTGCTCCTCTCTACAGTTCAGCTAACGGTCTACAGTAGTCAGGGGTCACCCCGTCCCGATAATCAAATCGAGGTCCGCCGTCAGATCGGGGGATCTGACGGCTCGAGAACTTCCATTTTCCGATTTCAATTTTCAACCCTTCAGGGCAGAAGCTCTACCTACACGGCTAAATCTGTTGTTTTCCCGATCCCTGTTCCCTGACCCCTGTGAACTGATTTTAGGTAACTAAATATAGGGGCCAAAGGGGGTTCTGTCAACCTATTCTTACTGAATCCCTGCAGAACAGTCCTCTTTGGTCTGAATTATTCATGCCACAAAGACACCAAGCCCCAAAGTGTTGATAAAATAGGGATTGAAACAAAAGGTTAGAGGCTAATGCAGAGTAACTCAATTTACAAACCGAAGTGCTCTAATGTCTCATATTCTTAGTGACCCTTCGACTTCGCTCAGGACATACTTAGTGTCTTCGTGGCTAAAGTTTGTGAATAATCCCCTTTAGTTACAGCTCAACCTTCAAGCCATCGTAGGCCACCTTCACCCCTTCCGCTCCCAGCTTGCGAGCCAAGGTCTTTATGTAATCCTCCTTCCCCTCTAGTTGGAGGGGGATATGAGTAAGGAGGGTCTCCCTTATCCCTCGTTGAGAGACAAACCCCAAAAGCACCTCTAAATCTGTATGCATACACTCGGTGATTAAAAGATGAGGGGCGGAGACAAAGCTCTCTAAATCAGTTAGAGAACCTATATCCCCTGAATAGTCCACCACCTTCCCTTCGGCCTCGATCTCAAAGGAGTAACTCTCTAAGTTCTGGCCAGGATCCGCTACCTGACGATAACCCTGGAGATGATGGTTGGGAAAGGCGGAGACCAAAAATCCCTCCTTTTGATAAATCGGATTTGCCCCGATGGAAAGAAGCTT
>DAOVCL010000151.1 GCA_030670005.1 Candidatus Zixiibacteriota bacterium
CCCCAGCTTAGGAACCAGGGTTTCTGCCCCAATGTGCCAACTGAGGACATCGCGATAGGCATCGCTCAGATATGGGTTAAAAGCACTTACATCCTCGGGCGGGTATTTATACTCAGCCTGAGACCAGTCCGTATAGTTCAGATCCGTGGCCAAGATCAGATAGGGGAGGGTAAACCGTGCTCCCAGACAGAACTTATAGGGGAGCCTGAGCTTGTATTTGTAATAGCCATAATCCTCTGCTGAGATGGTAGAGTCATTGTTGAAGAGGGAGTCGGTCTGTGATGTCCAATCCTGCTCTATCGTGAGCTTGAGGGGGGACTCTAAGGTTCCACCCAAAATTAGATAGCGATTAGCACGGAAGAGGAGGCCCAACTTTAAGTTTATCCCACTGTAGTCATCTAAGAAATGGTCCCGATTATTTACAACCCGTAAAGTATTTCCCTGACCCTCAGGTATGTTCTTGGCCATACTCCAAGTATAATCTTCCTCCCCTCCCCAAAGCATAATTGTGGCCCCGGCAGAGAGGGAGGGAGAGAGGTCAATTGCCCCCCCCAACCCCCAATTATGAAGACCACCCGATCTTAACTCAAGTCCCTCCTGCCAAAAACCTTCCTCTGGGGACCTTCCCCTGAATTTGAGGGAGGAATCGAAGCTCTTTGGTCGGTTGAATCCAACTCCAAAGACAAAGCTCCCTCGATAGGTAGGGATAGGTACCGCTATACCTCCTGATGCCAACTTGGTGTGGGAGTCCGTTTCCCCTTTTCCATAGTTATAAAGGATGGTTCTGCTCCTCTCCTTTTCATTGATCAAACCACCTGAGAGCTCGATTCTCCTTATCCTGGACAGACCTGCCGGGTTCCACCAGAGAGCGGAAAAATCCTCGGCCACAGCGATATGGGCTCCTCCCATCCCCATCGCCCTTGCCCCCAGGCCCAAGAGGTTGTTTACACTGGACTCCTCAGGCGGGGGGTCACTGAGGCCATCCTGAGCCGAAAAGGTCCCTATCCAGAGGAGAAGGAAAAGGAAAATGAGTAACGATTTTCTCAGGGCCATCCCTATAATCCTCGCCTTCTTGTTGGCCTCTTCTTCTTCTTTTCTTCCTTCTTCTCCTTCTTCGGTGGTGGAGGCTTCTTCTCTTCTTCCCTTTGTGGAGTGATGTAGACAGGAATTGAAGGTGGCTTGGGTGGCTCACCCCATCCTGGTGGAGGGGTGGTCAATCCCCTCCTTCTCTCCAGCCTTTCACCCTCCTCTTTATGGTAGCTCTCCGCGGGGTCATACCAGTGGCTCCAATACCAGTCATCCCACCACCAGGGATAGCCATAGTAGTATCTCCACCACCTATATCGGGAAGGGTAGTAGAACCAGTAGGGATCATAAAAGGAGTCCCAATGGAAATAGTAGTGATGCTCATAGTAGTAGCTGGCCTCTGGCTGCTGCTCAGTATACTCTTGTTGCGTCTCCAGCTTTGGGGGACGGAAAGTAGTATAACAGCCACAGATGACTAAAGAAATCCAAAGAGCAACCAAAAGGAGGAGACCTTTCTTGAAGTTCATAGGATCACCCCCTAAGTTTTAAGGTTTAACTGCGATCTTGCGGGTCATAGGCCCGAAACGATATTTAATTTAAACTGAGGTGCCCTCAGGAGGATCTCCCTCAGCCTTTGGGCAAAGGCGGTTTCTAAGAGTCTATTCTTATCCCCTATTGAGTTCTCCAGATTCTCATCAAAGTCTATCGCCCCTAAATAGGGCACATCAAGCCCATTTATCTGCCCCTCTATTGATGGTGATTTTGCAGTCCTCATATTTTCGATGATACCGATAATTGGCAGATTAAGCTCTTTCAACATCGCCAGCATTTTTTTGACCGTCCCCAGTGCCACTATCGATGGAGTGGTTAATGTGAGAAATTGGGTCTTTTTCATCAATCGAATGGTGTCTAAGGTTGCATCTCCGATACCAGGTGGCATATCAACGATGAGAAAGTCTAATCTGCCCCAGCGGGTAATGGCAAGCAGCTCTATAATGGCGTTCGAGACATCAATGCCCCTGAGGGGTGTGGGGTTGTCCTGGGCATAATAGATAACTGACATAAACCTAATGCCATAAATTTCAGGCGGAATAATTCCTTTCTCCTCCTTTGGATAGATTCCCTCAATTCCCAGTATTAAATCTGTCGATGGGCCGGAAAAGTCCAAATCCAAGAGGCCAACCCTATAGTTGTTCGACTTGGATAAGGTCAAGGCCAGAGTGGATGCCACCAGACTTTTGCCAATTCCACCTTTGCCACCAGTGATGGCAATCACCCTCTTTATCTCTTTAAGCCTTTCATCGATGATCTCTAATCTTGGATCCATCTATTGCTCTCCCTCTATCGAATCTACCCAGACCCCTCGCCCTTTGATTACCTCGAAGTCAGAGCTCTTGCACTGGGGGCACCTGAGGTAGCAATGGGAGATTTCGGGAATGAAGTGAATCGATTCCGATTCCTCCTCATTCAATTGATTTGTTGCCTCTGCAAACGTCCATATATGCTGGCAGACCCGACATTTAAAAACGGCCTTTTCTGCTTTAATCTCTATTTTCGCATTCTTTAAGGTCTCTTTTTGAGGCAGAATGACCTCTTTCAGGGCAGATGCGAATATTTCAGCGTCTATTTGCTGTAACTCACCCATTACGATCTTAATCTTGGTAATCTCTTGAAGCCTCTCCTTTTCTGCTGCTTTAAGTGCTGTCGAAACTACAGCTTCCGCCAATGCCCATTCATGCATAGAGTTCTCCTTTGACTTCTATAGATTATATTCGTTGTAAAAGAAGTTCGGACTTGCTGAAATTTAGGGAAGCATTTGATTTCCTTTTTGTTTGCTGTTGATAAACGGTGCCCGTCATTTGGGCGGGGGTACTTCCAAATCCTTGCAAATCTTTTTCGCAAGAGCATCCACAATTTCATTATGTCTGGGGATAGTAGACGTCTTCAGATTTGACAGATTATAGTAAACGCTATGTCTCCTGCCTTCTCGAAGAAACTTACAACCATGCTCTTTTAAGTGGCGAATCAGTTTCCGCCGCTTTATTGGATAGCAACTTTAATCTCTTCACGGATGAAATTCTTGCCTGATAATCCTTTTTCAGTCAGTTCCCGATTGGATAGTAGAATCAACTCGATTGTCTCACGAAGATTCTCACGGGTTTCTTCAAGCGTTTTCCCTTGTGTATTTGCACCAGGCAATTCTTCGACATATCCAATATACCAACCATCAGTTTCCTCAAATATTGCTGTAAATGTGCTTTCCATCCGACTAAAACCTCCTTAATAACATATAATCCAAAGGCTTAGGACAGCTAAAAGAACTGAAGGGTGACTATCCTCAGTTCCCTGCTAAATGCAGATAGATTCTCTATGTTGTCGGTGAGGTTCCTGATGTCCAATTCAAAGAAGAACCTTCTTTCGATGTTCCATCTCAACCCCAGATTGAAGTATCCCCTTCCGGTGCCAAATATCCCGTTTTGGCGATCATCGTTTAAGGCCAGATCATATTCGGCTACTACCGAGAGCTCCTCATTAAGGCTCTTGTCCAAACCGAGGAAGAAGGAGAGATCATCATCTCCGTCCTTCTTCTCAAAGCTGTAATTTGTCCCCAGATGGAAGCCAAGAGGTCTTCCCCAGAGATGATAGTTCTTGCTGAGCACCCCATAGACTCCCTTGGACTTTATTTCGTATCTCTCTGAGCCATCCGAGTAACTCCCATAACCCTGAGAATCAAAGCCTATGGCCACCGCTGGCCAAATGGGAGACTCCTCGAAGAGACGATATTTTATCTGGGCCTCAGGCCTGGGGTTCCAATTTATCTTGCCAGCCCCGATTATGTTTCCCCCGCCAAAAGAGAGCCCCATAGCCAACCTGTCGGTAAGACCAACCGATGCCTGAGCCAGAAGCCCTCCGCCGGAGTAAGCTCTTATCTCCAGATCAAAGCTTCCCTTGGGAAGGAGACCCGCAGTAGGGCAATCCACCAGTTTTCTGGGTTGCACATCCTGTGCCCCTGAGAGACCTGGCCACAAAAATAGTGGTAGTAAGGCTATTGTCCAGATTTTTCTCATTGTATCCCCCGTTTGATCACTAAGAAAGAACTTAGCCCCCCTTAGTCGCTAACTTCTCCATAGGGTCTCACCGACCCTTCCTGATGAACATCGGGACTCGAATTGCTCCGCTGTTATGATTGAATCCTGCACTTATGCATAAGTGCAGGACTTCAAACTACCCCCTAACTTTTTGGAATTTCTCAGAAATTCCAAAATATAAATTTATCACTTCAATTGCTGGTTGTCAAATCATTTCTTCACCATCCCCATCTCTCCCGGCAGATGATCTTCTCCTTCGGAAGTCTGGATTTCGGAGGGGGTTGAAAACTGGGATAACCGAGGGAGAGGAGGGTTACCACCCTTACATCCTCTGGTATATCCAGGATCTCCTTCACCTGATCCTCAAAGAAGGAGCCAATCCAGCAGGTTCCCAAGCTCTCCTCCATAGCGACCAGGGTCATATGATCGATGGCTATAGCCACATCAATAGGGTAGGCCTTTTGGCCAGAGGTCATCCGGAAATCGGTGATAGTGGCACAACCTACTATGCATACCGGAGCTTGAGCCACAAAGGACTGGTTGCGGGC
>DAOVCL010000132.1 GCA_030670005.1 Candidatus Zixiibacteriota bacterium
CAAGGATCGCTTTAGGCGACATAAGTGAAGCGGTAAGAGGATACCCTTGTATCTCAGGTAACCATCTCCTATGGGGAGCCTACGGTTGTAGACCTTGATCTCTATCCCCGTGTCAACCTCTATTTCTCAGACTTCGATTCAGACAGCGGAGACCTATCTCCCACAGGGAGCTGGCAATGGGGAAAGCCCCAATATGGCCCAGGCGAGGCCCACAGTGACTCCAATCTCTGGGCAACATCCCTGGATGGTTCCTACTCTAATAACTCCAATTCTATCCTTGATTCCCCTAAGCTATACTTCCCCAACTCCTCTCGGGCTACCCTTGAGTTCTGGCACTGGTATAACTGTCAGGATGCGGATGGGGGAAATCTGAAGATCTCGGTCAACGGCGATGATTGGCAGATCCTCGATCCCGTAGATCCTTATCCCCAGGGTTGGGTTCCTTTAGACAACTCTGGCATACCGGGACAGCGGTGCTATACTGGGAGTCATAGCTTCTGGGAGAAAGCCACCTTTAACCTCTCACCCTATTTAGGAGAGGGGGATACAGCTATCATCAGGTGGCAGTTTGGCTCAAATGGCTCGGGCAGCAAGGCAGGCTGGTATATTGATGATGCAAAAGTCTATTATGTTGACTATACAGGTGGGATCAAAGATAAAGACAGAGGAGATGTGGCTCTCCCCACCTCCTATAACCTCTTTCAGAACTACCCCAATCCTTTTAACTCCACCACCCTCATCCGCTACCACCTGCCCGCCGTCGGCGGTCGGCTCCCGAAGGGATCCCGACCCCTTCGGGACGGGGCGTCCGCCGTCACCCTGAGGGTTTATAACATTCTGGGACAAGAGGTGAGGACTCTGGTGGACAGGGAACACGCTCCTGGCTGCTACTCAGTGGTCTGGGACGGTCGGGATGGGAATGGCAAAGAGGTTTCCTCAGGCATCTACTTCTGTCAGTTTAAGACTGAGGATTTCCAAGGAGTGCGAAAACTTCTCCTCTTAAAATGAAAAACAGTTCACAGGGATCAGCAGTCGGTATTCCGCGCTCATTGTGGAGGTTATCATCCACAAGAGTGGTGTAAACTCCCGCAGGTTCGGGACCTGCGGGAGGGTTCAAGGTGTCTGACCTAGAGCAGTTGCCCGACCAGCACAGAAAAGTAAGTTTCCAACTCTGCCTTTTTCCTGATTCCCTTCCCCTGACCCCTGTAAGCTGTTCCAGTGCTATTCGTCCATTCGTGGAATTCGTGTTTAAGGCTTTATTGGGAGGAAACCAATGGAAAAAGGGAAGTCGTTCCCCAGGGAGGCATATCCTTGGGCATTGATCATTCTCAGGTGGATAATATGTGGTTCAATATTTGTCTTGGGATTCTATGTCTTCAATAAACTAAATCAGATGGCTGGGATCATCTACTCCATCTATGCCGTTTTTGGTGTTTTAGTTATTCTTCCTCTCTCCAGGTGCCGAAATTGTTATTGGTATGGAAAAAGATGTCAAATAGGCTGGGGACAAATCGCCGCCTTCCTCTTCCAGCAAGGGAAAGAAGACGATTTCGGCGCAAGCCTCCACTTTACCCTGCTCTTGACCCCCATCTGGGTACTCCCTTCACTCTTAGCTCTCCTCAAACTGCTCACCCAGAGGAATCTCCACTGGCTGATCATCTTTGGACTATCCTTCCTTCTTCCACTTTTGAAGAGATGGACCCGCAAGGGCCTTGCCTGTCGCAGGTGTCCCCACCGGAAACTTTGTAATGGATAGCGAAGCTTCGAATATAAAATGAAGAGTTGAGAATGAAAGAAACCATTGACTGGGGAGGCAATGGGGTCAGCCCTTGACATTTGGACATTTGACAAATACTTCTAGGGTCAGTCAATGGGGTCAGGCTGAAAAATATAAATTAGGCTTGATAGATTCGATAAAATGTGGTAAACGTTGGCAAGGAAACAGAGAATAGAATATCCGGGTGTGTTCTATCATGTGATAGCACAGGGAAATCGTAGGGAACCTATATTTGGAGATGCTCAAGATAGAGAAAGTTCCTTGTGCAAACTCTCAGAATGCAGAGAAAGGTATGATTTCATCCTTTACGCCTATACGCATATGCACAACCACTTCCATTTTCTTGAGTAAAAAACCGTTATCCAGAATAATGCAAGCACTGCTGAGTTATAACCCAAAGGAGATTGCAGGATATCTGGGAAGGGTTCTACCATATTTAGAAGGCCGACTTGATATGAAGATGAGAAGTTCCAATCCATAGAATCAAAATTGCAGTGGTAGTTATTTCTATTTTTCAGCCTGACCCCAATGTCACCAATCTGCGAACCTGTGTAGCCCAAAGCCTCTGGCTATTTCCATAGCCTTCTGATACTCTTCCTTTGTTATCCGGCGGTTGAGCCGCGGGGTCTCCGTTGCCTTATAACAGGGGCGATATTGGTCCATAATGTTTACATAGGTATCAACCGAGACCTCCTGGGCGATAAATCTCATCGCCTCCTCTGTCCCGGCCAGTCCATCGGGAAGGACGAGGTGCCTTAAAAGAAGCCCCCTTTGGGCTATCCCCCTTTGATCAAGCTCTAAGTCACCTACCTGGCGGAACATCTCCTTGATCGCCCCCTTGGCCACCTGATAATAGTCCGGGGCTTGGGAAAGCTCCTCTCCCACCTGGGGGTCTGTGTACTTCAAATCCGGCATATAGATGTCCACTAACCCATCCAGAAGTTTCAGGGCCTCCAGCGACTCGTAGCCGCCACAATTGTAAACTATGGGTAACTCCAGCCCCTTCGAATAGGCAATTCCCAAAGCTTCAATAATCTGAGGAACGAAATGTGTGGGGGTAACCAGGTTTATGTTGTGGCAACCAATGTATTGAAGGTAAAGCATCTCCTCGGCCAACCCCTCACCCGATACCTCGTCTCCTTGGTTGAGATGGCTGATCTGATAGTTCTGACAGAAGAGACACTTCAGATTGCATCCTGCAAAGAAGATAGTCCCTGAACCATGCCTCCCTACCAGAACAGGTTCCTCCCCAAAGTGAGGGCCCACACTCGATATGCGGGCCAGCCTTCCTCCTCCACAGAATCCCTTTTCCCCTTTTAGCCTGTTGACCTCGCATTTTCGGGGACAGAGCCTACATTCGGTGAGAAGTTCCTTAGCCTGGTTGGCCCTCTGTTTAGCCAGCTTCTCCTTAACCACTTTCCCTCATTAACTTTTCCACCTCTTCCCTGGTGGGGATGCCCTCTCTACCTCCTATCTTAGTGCACTTCAAGGCAGCGGCTCCATTGGAGAACCTCAGGGCTTTAGTCAGATCCCAGCCTTGCAGAAGGCTGTAGATAAAGGCTCCATGGAAGACATCCCCGGCTCCAGTGGTGTCTACAACCTTGACCTTAAATGAGGGCTGATATACGATTCCCGTGGGGGAGAAACCCACCGACCCCCTTTCTCCCAAAGTCACCACCACGACCTGATAATGAGGTCGAAAGAGGGCTTGAGCGGCCTTCTTAGGGTCTTTCAACCCGGTGTAGGTCTGGGCAAATCCCTCTGAGGTTATCAGGTAGTCGGTCAAACCGAGGATTGACTCCAGCCTTGACCTTAAGCTACCCAGGTCGAGCACTACCTTAATCCCCTCCTCCCTTGCCCACCGAGCCGCCCTTAGACAGGTTTCAGTCTCCCTTCCATCAAGATGGAGGAACCTGCAAGAGGTGATATGTTCCCTGTCCAACTCCTGGGGTTGAAGACCGGAGTTACCTGTTCTGTCCAGAGCTATGGCCTTCTTTCCATTTCTACCATCTATCCAAATATAGGCCACCGGGGTCTTGGCTTTTGGGTCAACGATGAGATGGGAGGTATCCACTTCATTTCTTTCCAACCCCTCTTTTACTCGAATCCCATTTGAGTTCTGGCCTATCTTGCCCACAAAGGAGACCCTTGCCCCCAGTCTGGCCAAGGTCACCATCGCCGTGGGAACAGGTCCTCCTCCCTGGATAGAGATCTCGGTAAATTCGGTTTTCTCATCCAAGGAGGGATAGCTGGGAAGGATGCCCAACATATCAAGGGGGGCAATCCCCAGGCCGATAACATCAAAGTGTGATCTTCGCTTTTCCATTAGTGGCCTCAGTTATTGCCCTTTGGAACTTCTCGAGGAGGGATCTCCTCACCGCTACAGTCATCCTCACCCTATCAGAATATTCCTCTTCGGTAGGCTGGGCCCCAAACTGGCTCAACACCCTTTTAACCGTATTGGTTTGATCGTAGGGGAATTCCAGGGTTAAACCCTTGGTTAGATAAGCGGTAACTACTTTTGCCCCCTGCAGACAAGATAGGGCAGCCTGATGGTAGGCCCTGATGAGACCTCCCACACCCAGTTTTGTCCCGCCAAAATACCGGGTGACTATCAGGGCCAGATCGGTCAGGCCCTGAGAATCGATCGCACTCAGGATAGGTTTTCCGGCAGTCCCAGAGGGTTCTCCGGCATCGTTACACCGTAAGACCCCTCCCCTTAACCTGTAAGCATAGGGATTGTGGCTGGCATCCCAGGATTTGGAGGATATATCCTGGAGAAAGGCCCTGGTCTCTTCCTCAGTCTTCACCGGTTTGGCTGTGGCGATAAACTTTGAACCTTTAACTTTTAGTTCACCTCTGACCAGAGCTTCAATGGTAAGATATTTATCCTCCATCCTCTGGTTAAAGGGAATAGCTAGGGCAGGTTCAGGGTGAGACCAGCATAGATGGAATTGTATTTTGTCTTAGGATCGGTCTGGATAACCGTATACCTCCCCTCGGCAAAGATGTCAAAGGGAATCATTGGAATATGGAACTTCAGACCAGCCAGAAGGTGGAAGCTGCTTTTGGTAGTGGAGAAGTCAGGTTCTAATTCTCCACTCGTAATAAGCTCTTTAGCAATGTCCAGTTTAGAGCCCAAAAGATGCACACCGATTCCTCCTCCGATATACGGCTTAACCACCACCAAAGGGAGGGGAAGATTATATTTTGCTGAGGCATTCAGGGATAGGTCGTGGTAGTCAATTTCCACTGTAGTGTCTAAAACGGCTATTTCATAATCGTAGCTTTTCTTTGAATATGATACATCTGCCTCAAAATCAATAATGGGCAGGGTGCCTACCTTTAAATGGGCTCCAATGAGAGGGAGGTTATCAATTGACAATTCTGTATTCGGATCATCCAGACTGGATATAACACCACCCCTTAGGCCAAAACCGAGGCCTGTAATTCCAGATGCCCTGGGAACAGCCATTCCCAGAAAAAGAATAGAAAACAGCATTAAACAAATAGTTTTGCGCCTCATTCGTTCCTCCTTTTTAAGTTCCCTTATATTTACCCATTGAACTTGAGATGTCAAGTCATTTTTTGCAGGTGCCTGGCTATCTGTCTTGCCGCATCCTGGACCGACGAGGGGGTAACCCCAATGTCAAATCTGGCCCTCCGCAAAAGGAACATCAAATAGTTTAGTGAAGGAAGATCTAAGCCTATCCTCCGCAGGGTTTCCTCCTTATCCATAAAAATGGATGGGGACCCCTGAAAGCAGATCTTGCCCCGATGGAGAGCTACAACCCGGCTGGCCAGGCCGAAGACGAGATCTAAATTATGGGAGATGAGGACCACTGTCTTACCTGAAGAGTGGAGCTCCTTTAGGATCTCGGCCACAAGG
>DAOVCL010000167.1 GCA_030670005.1 Candidatus Zixiibacteriota bacterium
AGGGGGAGAAAAACCAATTTTGAGCCGATCATCGTCAGGCTAACCCCAATGGCAATGGTGGCGATAATGGACTCCACATAGGACTCTAAGAGATCTGCTCCCAGACCAGCAGTATCCCCCACATTGTCCCCCACATTGTCGGCGATTACAGCAGCATTCCTGGGATCATCCTCAGGTATTCCTTCCTCTACCTTGCCCACCAAGTCCGCCCCCATATCGGCCCCCTTGGTGTAGATACCACCACCGGCACGAGCAAAGAGGGCCATCAGGGAGGCCCCCATAGCATATCCATTGATGATCACCGGCTTCCCACCGAAGAGAAGATAGACCAGACAGAGGCCAAAAAGGGCCACCCCTACGATGGAAAGCCCGGTAGTTGCCCCTGCGGAGAAGGAGACTGATAGAGCAGGTTTGAGCCCTGAACGGGCGGCCTGGGCGGTGCGGGAGTTGGCCCTTGTCCCCACCCACATAGCCATCCACCCGGCTACGCCAGAGGCAACTGCCCCGATGACGAAGGCTATAGCCGTCTCCCAGTTTACCTTAACCCTCTGGCCAAAAAGGGGTCCCAGAGCCAGAAAGCCCGCCACCAGGATAACCACCAGGGTTACATACCTGTATTCTCGCAACAAAAATGTCCGCGCCCCCTCCTGAATGGCTGAGGAGATCTCCTTCATCTTCTCCGACCCAGCATCCCTCTTCATCACGGACCAGGCTAAGTAAAGGACGAAAAGGAGGGCCACTAAGCTGGCCAAAACCGGATACAGGATGCCTGACATATCGTCTCCTTGGGGTTATATGGGCTCTATCACCTCAAGCCTTCTGAACAGGAAGGCCCGCGGCTTTAGTCTCTGTATATGCAAATGCCTATTCATCTTCACAGATTTTCTCACCAGTTTAGCTCCAAACCGAACTTAGCGCTCCTCGATGCTCGCTCCGATTGCGGAGCTGTCACGATTGAATC
This sequence comes from Candidatus Zixiibacteriota bacterium, assembly GCA_030670005.1. Taxonomy (GTDB): domain Bacteria; phylum SM23-81; class DAOVCL01; order DAOVCL01; family DAOVCL01; genus DAOVCL01. The sequence continues at coordinate 962 of DAOVCL010000167.1, forward strand.
CTCTCCACCCAGCAGTATCAAAACTTCAAATACCCCTTGAAATTTTTAGAAATTCCCACATGCGAACTTAGCTCCCTTCGGTCGCTAACTTCCCATAGGGTCTCTCGACCCTCTGGCGCTTCGCAATCCTGCGCTCGCTCGGATCGCTCCGCTGTCACCCTTGAAGGGGACCTATCCCCTTCAAACATCCCCTGACATTTCGGAATTTCCAAGAAATTCCGAAATGTTTAATTAAACCTGTTCATTGTCTCCTGCAGGCCATCTCGAACGAAGACCAAACAAGCCTCTGCCACCTGCTCTATCGCCTTTCCAATAACCTCCTTCTCCTCAGCGGTAAACTCCTCTAAGACGAAGCCCACCAGATCATCCCTCTCCCCTCCCCCTATGCCAATCCTCAGCCTGGGGAATCCCTCCTCTCCCAAATGGTAGATAATAGAGGCCAATCCCTTATGACCTCCGTTCGAACCGCTGCGTCTAATACGGATTCTCCCCAGAGGGAGGTTCACATCATCACAGATGACCAGAAGTTGGGAGAGTTCTAAGGGAAAAAGAGAGAGAAGCTGGCTTACGGCTGCTCCACTCCTGTTTACATAAGTTATAGGTTCCACTAAGAGAAGGCGCTTTCCCCCGTATTCACTCTGGGCAATAAGATATTCTCCCTTCCCTGGCTTAAGCTCGGCTCTTAGGTTCTTACTCAAGAGTTCAACAACCATAAAGCCAATGTTATGCCTCGTTTTCAGATACTCCCCTCCCGGATTTCCTAAGCCGATCAGGGCAACCAAGTTTTACTTCTCCTTCTCCTCTGGGGCTTCCTCTGCTGGTTCCTCCTCCAAGGCCTCCGGCTTCTCCTCTTTAACCTCGGCTTCCTTGTAGACAGTGGGAGGAAGGACAGTGGCTACAGATCTCTCTGCGGCGACTAATATCTGGACTTTGGGAATCTCTAAATCCTCTACATGAATTGAATCTCCAATATCTAACTCGGAAACATCCACATCAATATGCTCCGGAATGTCTGTGGGTAGGCTCCCTATCTCTATTTCCCTGAGGATATGTTCCAACACACCTCCCCCTTCCTTAACTCCCTTAGGAATCCCTACAAGATGGATGGGAACTTCAACTGTTATCCTCTTCCGTAGGGAGATGTGCTCAAAGTCTATATGGACAACCTTTCTACTAAAAGGCTCCCTCTGTAGTTCCTTAAGTATCGCCTTCTTACCCCTACCTCCCCCAAGTCTAAGATTAAATACCGCGTTTCCCCCCTTCAAACTGCAGTAAAGATGGGTGAAAGCATCTCCATCTACTGTTAGGGGGGTTGGGTTCTCTCCTATCCCATAGAGAATGGCTGGTATCTTCCCTTCCCTCCTCAGTTTCCTGCAGGCGCCCTTGCCTACAACCTCTCTTTTCTCTGCCGCTAAATTTATCTCTCTCATAATCTCTCCTTCTTTAAAGACAGTTCACGGGGATCACCCCGTCCCGATGAGTCGGGATCCCTTCGGGAGCAGTCAGGTAGTTCAGCGAGGCTTCAAATGTAAAATGAAGAATGCAGAATTAAGAATGAAAGAAACTATTGACTAAGTGGGCGACCAAGTCTGGACCTCAACTCCATTGCTTTCCTCTTTCTTTCTCCTCCACAGAAACAGTCAATTAAGCATTTGCCCAATTTCCGCTGTTTCATCCGATACCCGCTTTAACTGTTACCCTTTTTAATAGAAAAGGGAACTTACCGACTCCTCCCGATGGATGCGTCCTATGGCCTCTCCTAAAAGATCGGAGACGGATATTACCTCGATCTTTGGGGAGTTGACACCCTTTTTCAAGGGGATAGTATCGGAGACCGAAAGCTTAGAGATGGGGGACTTCTCCACCCCCTCCACCGCCCCCTGCGAAAGCACGGGATGGGTACAACAGGCATAAACCTCCTTAGCTCCTCTATCCTTAATGGCTAAAGCCCCTTTGGTCAGGGTCTCTCCGGTGTTTATTATATCATCCTGGATTATCACGGTCTTGCCTCTCACCCTCCCTACCACATGTACAACTTCAGCCCTATCCTTATGCGGCCTTCTCTTGTCGATGAAGGCTAAGGAAGCCCCCAACCTCTTGGCATAAGCCCTGGCCATTTCCACCCCCCCATGGTCTGGAGCCACCACCACTAGGTCGGGGAACTCCATTTCGGAGAAATACTTTACGAATATGGGCGCTGAGTAGAGATGATCCAAGGGAATGTCGAAGAAACCCTGTATCTGAGAGGCATGTAGATCCATAGTCAACACCCGGTTGGCTCCGGCCGTGGTAATCAGATTGGCCATAAGCTTGGCCGATATGGGGACCCTTGGTTGATCCTTCCTGTCCTGACGGGCATACCCAAAGTAGGGGATCACAGCGGTTATCCTGCGGGCAGAGGCCCGCAGGGCAGAGTCTATCATCACCAGAAGCTCTATGAGGTTCTCTGCTGGAGCCTGGGTGGGCTGAATGATGAAGAGATCTGTCCCCCTTATATTTTCATTTATCTTTACAGATACCTCCCCATCCTTGAAACGAGAGACATCTGCATCGGTTAAGGGAACTCCCAAATAGTTGCTGATCTTCTCAGCCAGAGGACGGTTGGAATTCCCGGCCAAAAGCTTTAGCTCAAAAGACATCTTCCCCCCTTAAGGAAATGATAACTTTCTAATTAGACTTTAGCTCACCAGAGAATGAAGGCCTGTGGCCACTATTCCAGATCCGCCCAGAAGACCTCATCGCATGAAATCCCTTGGGGCCCCCTTACTTCATAACTCTGGCTCGAGGGGATGGATTCGAACCATCATTAATGGCTCCAAAGGCCATTGTCCTGCCCTTAGACGACCCCCGAGCATAGGTTCAACCGTTTAACCTATCCCTCTCCTTTTGATAGGCGGCTATAACCTTCTCCTCAATCAACTTCCTTGTCTCGGCATTCACCGGATGGGCGATATCCTGAAAGGTGCCATCCTTGCGGCGCCTTGAGGGCATAGAGACGAAATACCCCCTCGTTCCGTTTATCACCCTCATCCCCCTCACTACAAAGGAGTTGTCAAAGGTCACCTCAGCAAAAGCCTTCAACTTCTCCTCATCCCTTAAGCTGATTCTAATATCTGTTATCTCCAATTTTCCCCTCCTCCGGGAGAACAAAGTCTATGGGATGGGTGACTTTTATCCACCAGTCATTC
>DAOVCL010000194.1 GCA_030670005.1 Candidatus Zixiibacteriota bacterium
AGCCGCGGGAAGGCGAAGAGGAAGCTATGAAGCAGATCGGCTATCTGTCTATATTCTGAGGCGAGGCTCTTGAGGAATTTTCTCCGAGCAGGTGTATTGAAGAAGAGGTTGCGCACCGTTACCGAGGTCCCCTCAGGCGCTCCCACCGCCTTCACCTCCTTCACCTCTCCCCCACCCACCTCTACCGATGTCCCAGAGAGGCCCCCACGGGGTTTGGTTACCAAAACCACTTGGGAGACCGAGGCTATACTGGGAAGGGCCTCCCCACGGAAACCCAAGGTGGAGATGGACCAGAGATCATCAGGGGAAGATATCTTAGATGTTGCATACCTCTGGAAGGCCAGAACCACATCCTCCCTCTCCATTCCTACCCCATCATCCGTCACCCGGATTAGCTCCCTTCCCCCGCCCCTTACCTCTACTTTTATCCGCTTGGCTCCCGCATCTATGGAGTTATCCACCAGCTCCTTGACCACCGAGGCCGGTCGCTCAATCACCTCCCCGGCGGCGATCCTCTGCACCAAGTCGGGGGGGAGAAGCCTTATTCTCTTGCCCATATCCGTTTTCACCATCAAAGTCTATCTCAAAATAAACAATTGCCCTCTACCTGTCAACGGATTTTCAAAAATTGTTGGCTGATGCTTCCCCTTATCAAAAAAGGAGCCGATTATGTACCCAGCGGCTCCTTTAAAAGAGATTGGCCAGATCTGGTTTGATCCCCCATCTGTCTCTAACCTGAATAATTCACATGCCACAAAGTATTGATAGAATAGGGATTGAAACAAAAGGTTAGAGGCTAATACAGAGTAACTCAAGTTACAAATTGAAGTGCTCTAATTTCTCATATTCTTAGTGATCCTTCGACTACGCTCAGGACATGCTTAGTTCCTTCGTGGCGAAGATTTGTGAATAGTTCGGGCTAAAGACTATTCTCTCATTGGTCAATTAGGGGTGGAAAACCAGGGCTCTTGATCTCGATACCAGCCTTCTGGAGAAAGAGATAGACATTTTCTAGGTGGCTTCTGAAGGCTCTATCAAAGGGCTCATCCCCACCGGGGGCATTCTGGTCACTCCCATACCACCAGAACCAGTCGCTCCCCTCAGCCGCATACATCGCCTCCCAGGCCATATACTCATACCAGCTTCGAGTCCCTTGAGGAGGCGGATCAAATTTGGGATCAGGGGGCTTGACCCCTGAGTTCGCCAGATCCTTCCTGGCCCGCAGCAGATATTCCCACGCCCCATTCTCCTGGGGTTCACCTATCCAAGTGGAGAAGTCGGCATTTATCCAGGAGCCAGGCCAGAGGTAGGTTAGGCTCCTCTCCTCGGAGATTGGATGAGGAGGAACCCCCCTTTCTGGATTTCCCATAATATACTCCATAGGGGTTACGGTCACTATCTTTCTGGTTTGATATAGCTCCTCCAGCTTACTATACAGGGAATGAAGGAAAACCTTGCCATCAGGGTCTTTTCTGTACCACTCCCAGGCATTCTCCCCATCCAGGATTACCGAAAGCAACCGATCGGGCTCCCCTTCTGGGGGTGCATATCTAAGAAGGGATCTGATGAAGTCGTCCGCTGCGGCTTGGCCTAAGTAGTTTTGGTAACGAAAGCCGATCTTGTCAGAAAGGGGAGTATCCCTGAAGACCAGAGTTAGCCCATCTACCCGGTAGGGATAGCAGATCTTCTCTTCTGGAGGAGAGGATCTGTAAAGAACTTTATCGGCAGTAGCAGCCCATCTGATACCATTCTTGACCAGAAGGGGAACGATCCCCTGGGAGACAGACCCCTCCCCTGGCCACATCCCCCGAAGTGGTTGGCCAAAGGTCTCCTCAAAGTATTTAACCGCTTTGGCCACCTGAGCGTTAGCATCTTGAGGATAGCTGAAGCGGGGAGGAAACTTATCTGCGGGCTGGCACTCCTTGGCCACATCTGTATTGATTAAAAGGGGAAGGATGGGATGGTAGAAGGGGGTGGTTATCACCTCAATCTGGCCGGTGTGCTCCTCAGGATGATAGCTAAGCTCCTTGTGAATGGGAATCACATTGGCCATAACCTTATAGGCCTCGGCAACCATCCGCTGGCAGTCAGCCTCGGTTACCTTTCTCTTGAGAAAGAACTTCCCTTCCCTCTCCTCTACCAGGTCAGTGAGATCAACAGTATATCCCAGGGGAAGATCTACCTTGCCTCTTAAGAAGTCAGGGTCAAACCAGACTAAGTAGAACCAGAATTTAATCTCCCTCAAATCTTGGGTGGTCAGACTCTCCCTTGGCTTATTCTTGAGGACAAGATACTGAGGGAACCTCTCCATCATAACATCGCTTGTGCTGAAACAGTTCCAGTTGTTCAGGTAGAGATAACCCCTGTCCTCCTGGGTGAAATCCTCTGCCTCCCTCAGGGCAAGGTCAATCCAGGGGTCAGTCTTCCCCTTATATTTTGCGAAATACCCTTTGACATCAACCCTACTATGCTTGACATCAACGAAATCCTTAAGCCTTTCCACATAATACCTCTCAAGTTGGAAGAGAAGGGAAGAGGTAAGATTGATAGTCATATGAATATCTGGATAACCTCTTATGATGGAGGCCATATCATAATAGTCCTTGGTGGAGTGGCATCTAACCCAGGGGCCTTGAAGTTGATCCTTTAAGGGATCGAGGTAGAGGGGTTGATGCTGATGCCAAATTATATTCAGGTAGAGGGTTTCCCCGGTTTGGGGATAATCCTCCTCCGATTCCGACTCCTCTGGTGGGGGATAGCCCTTGAGAAGGACTTCTCCATTTTCGGTTATGGTGATCACGGAGTTGAACCCGCCGTGGTTGTCATCAACCTTAATGGGGTTGTGAGGGTCTTCCTTCCAGATATTTCCATCAATTACGAATTTGTATTGATAAACCCCTGGAGCCAGCTTTAACATCAAACTCCAAACCCCTCCCTTTTCCTTTGTCATCGGGTTGGCCGTGGGAGACCAGCCATTAAACTCCCCAGCCAAATAGACTTGAGAGGCTTTAGGCTCCTCAATGGTAAATAGAACCCCACCTTTAGTGGAAATTGGTTGAGCAAAAGAGATAGAGGAAACCAAGAACGAAATCAGAGCTAAAACAAATAAGGTTATCTTCCCCTTCATAATCCCTCCTTCTAAGCTTTTATATAAGATTTCAGTAAACCCCGTTCTGTTATGTCATTTCGAGCGCAGCGAGAAATCTGTTGG
>DAOVCL010000113.1 GCA_030670005.1 Candidatus Zixiibacteriota bacterium
AGTCGTTATTTTGGGGAGACGGTCTGTCTGGTCAGCGGGGAATGGAAGAGGGAGAGAAACCTGATGACTGCAGCCTGGGTAATTCCGCTCTCATCCGACCCTCCATTGGTTGGGGTGGCCATCTCTCCCCTTCGCTATACCCATCAGTTCTTGGAGAAGAGCGGGGAGTTTGGCTTGAACATACTCTCCTCCGAACAGGTAGAGCTCTCTCAATATGTGGGAACTGTAAGTGGGAGGGAGGAGGACAAATTCTCTAAAGGACTCTTTGCCGTTGAACCACCCCGTAAGATCAGAGCCCCTCTTATCGCTGGATGTTTTGCCACTATGGAGTGTAAGCTGGTGGATAGCTTCATCACTGGTGACCACACCCTCTTTGTAGGCCAGGTTTTGGATGTTAAGGTGAACAAGGAGAAGAGTCCCTTGCTTTTGCATCAGGGGGGATACTACCGGTTGGGAGAGACTTTAGGGAGATACCATCCTTAAGGGGTTAAATAATAGTCCACGGGGGCCAGGGGTCAGCAGTCAGGCATTCTTTTCTGAGCTTCGCCCAAAATCCGCTGTTTTATTCGAGAGGTCCTTTGTCATCAGGTAGCACAGCACGATTAAATCTACCGCTTTCAGTTATGCTTCCAAATCTGGATAATTCTGGAAGCTCATTTGCTTTTCCTATTTCCTGACCTTTGTGAATGTTAAGGTTTTGAAGTGAGGATATTAGATTGATCCTTTTCCGTCAACATCTTCCGAGATAAGCCCCAAAATAGTAGAAAGATGTATGGTTTAACCTTTTGAGCAAGGAGGGATTATGCCCGAAGAGGAAAAGGAAGAGAAAGAGGGAAAGGAATTAAAGGAGGAGAAGGAGCAAAAGGAAGAGAAGGAGAAAAAGGAGGAGAAGGAGCGGGTTCCCTCTGAGGAGAGGAAATTTGGGTTTAAGGAAAGGGAGGAACTTAGGGAGTCGATGAGGAAGGAGAAGTTCAAGGATTACCGCCGGGATAGGATGAGGCATGATGCACACCTCAGGGAGAAGAAGATAAAGCAGAAGTTCCTTGGGGGCACGAGGGGAAGAAGGGGAGGATGATACCTCCCTTCCTTCCCCCAAGTCACCTGGGGAATGTGGGAGGCCTCTCCTGATGCCGATGATCGAGGTCAGGAGACCTCTCCCACAGGAGTGCATTAGGCTTTAATCCCAAAATACGCAACCACAGATGAACTCCGTTAAATAAAAGCCATCTTAAGAATGCAATGATGCCTATTTCTAAATTATTTAACGGGGTGAACACAGATTCTCACAGATTATGTAAGAATCTACAGAAGTATGGGCTTTTGATCTTTAGGTGAAAAACGGGTTTTGAATTTAATTTTTGTAAGCTCTTTATTCTGAATATCTGGTGATAATCTTGTGAGATCTCGTGGTTTCTTAACGCATAATTCGGGTTGATTTTTGGGGTAGAGGTAATATCAAGGATGAATCAGGAAGAGGCCCAGAAGATGATCGAAGAGCTCAGGAAGGCTATAAACTACCACAACTACCGTTACTATGTCCTGGATAGCCCTGAGATCTCCGATGCCGAATACGATAGGCTCTTTGACCGGTTGGTGGAGCTGGAGAGGAGGTATCCCCAACTGGTTACCCTAGACTCTCCCACCCAGAGGGTGGGGGCCCTCCCTCTGGAGAAGTTTGGCACGGTGAGACATAGCCTCCATATGCTCAGTCTAAGCAAGGCACTCACGGAGGAGGAGTTTTTAGACTTTCACCGTCGAGTTAAGGACTTCGGAGGGGTGAGCGATGAGGAGATCGAATATGTGGTGGATCCCAAGTTTGATGGTCTGGCTGTGGAGCTTATCTATCGCCAGGGGAGTTTTGTGCAGGGTTCGACCAGAGGAGATGGATTTGTGGGAGAGGACGTAACCCTCAACCTAAAAACGATTAGATCTGTCCCCCTGCGGCTTTTTCCCCAGGAGACCCCCTTCCTGATCGAGGCAAGAGGTGAGGTGATTTTGAACCGTTCTGACTTCGAGGCCTTGAACCAGAAAAGGGAGAGGGAGGGGAAACCGTTATTCGCCAATCCTAGGAATGCCGCTGCCGGTTCGGTGAAACAGCTTGATTCCAAGATAACCGCCTCCCGACCCTTGAATATGTTTGCCTACGGTATTGGGTTGATAGAGGGAAAGACATTAGAGACCCATTATCAGGTGATGGAATATCTCAAGAAGCTGGGGTTCAGGGTGAACGAACATACCAAGCTTCTCAGAACCACCTCGGAGGTGATTGAATATTACCATCAGATGTTGGAGTTAAGGAAGAATCTGGACTATGAGACGGATGGTATTGTCATAAAGGTCAATGACTTCTCCCTCCAGAGGAGATTGGGTGAGCTTCAGCGCAGCCCGCGTTGGGCAGTGGCCTGGAAGTTTCCTGCTCAGCAGGAGACCACGGTGGTGAGGGACATAGTCGTCAATGTGGGGAGGACTGGCGCCCTTACCCCGGTGGCTCTTTTGGAACCCGTGGAGGTGGGAGGGGTGACGGTGAGCAGGGCTACCCTACACAACGAGGATGAGTTGAAGAGAAAGGATGTGAGGATCGGGGACACGGTGATTGTGCAGAGGGCAGGCGATGTCATCCCCGAGGTGGTGGCAGTAGTTAAGTCTAAGAGGAGAGGCAAGGAGAGGATATTCGTGATGCCTGATCGCTGTCCGGTCTGTGGGGCAACTACAGTAAGGCTGGAGGGCGAGGCGGCCATCAGGTGTACGGGGATCTCCTGTCCGGCTCAACTCAAAGAGAACATATTCCACTTTGCCTCCAAGGGGGGGATGGACATCGATGGATTGGGTTACAGGATAATAGAACAGATGGTGGACAAGGGACTGATCTCGGATCCCGCCGATCTTTACTTCTTGACCAAGGATGATATGTTCAGGCTGGAGAGGATGGGCGATAAATTGGCCCAGAACATCTTGGACTCCATTGTTAGGAGCAGAAAACCTCCTCTCTCCAGACTTATCCTCTCCTTAGGGATAAGGAATGTGGGGGAACATCTGGCCTCGGTCTTGGCCCGGGAGTTTGGCAGCATAGATAACCTGCGCAAGGCCTCCCTGGAGAGGCTGGTGGAAGTTAAGGAGATAGGACCAGTGGTGGCCGAAAGCATCTATGCCTTCTTCCAGGATCCCAAGAACCTGAGCGTGTTGGATAAGTTGAAGAGAGGTGGGGTGGTATTTGGGGAGGAGAGAAAAGCCGTTTATACCCCCTTGAAGGGGAGGACCTTCGTGCTTACCGGTGGCTTAAGCTCTATGACCAGGTCTCAGGCCAAGGAGAGAATCGAGAGGTTGGGGGGGAGGGTCTCCCCCAGCGTCTCCGGGAAGACGGATTTTGTGGTGGTGGGAGAGAATCCGGGTTCCATGCTGCCGGACGCTCAGAGGCTGAAGGGGCGGATCATTATTGAGACTGAGGTTAAAGGGATGATCTGAAGTTAGCGACCGCAAGGGAGCTAAGTTCTCTTTAGAAGAAAAAGTAGCAAAAAGAAGCGTGCTTTCCGCCAATCTCTTCCCTTGCCTTTTGCAATATCTGATGAGCAAGGAAGCTCCCTTCCCCTCTCCCCTTCGCTCTCTCCTTATCCCTTTCAGGAATAAGGAGAGAATTGCCCACCCCCTGGTTGCCTCTGGATATTCCTTTGCCAAACCCTTCGGCGAAAAGCACAATGCCCCTCCCTCCCTTGAGATGGCATCCTGAAAATTTGGATGCCGAACTCAGATTATTGAGGAAGTTAGTGGCTGGTCCGAATGTAAGAAATCAAATGCGGGTCACGATATTTCAGTGATTTTTCGGTGTTTAATGTATAATGAGGGATGATCTCTACTTGATAACCCAGACAGAACAGGGGGCCTCATGGATTATCTTGTAGGTTTGGCTTCCCAGGGCATAGGTATGAGGGCTATGCAGCCCTAAGGTGCCCAGCACTATGAGGTCACAGCCCTCCTCCTCGGCCAGCCTGCAGATTACCTCCGATGGTTTCCCCTCCCTAAACAGCTTCTTCTCACATTTTACCTTCTTCTCGGCAAATATCCTCTCGGTATCCGAGAGGGCCCTTTGGCTATCCTCCAAGAGGATGTTGATGAAGTCGGGCTTGAGGTCACTTTTATACATTGCCGGGAGGTTGGCCACTGTCACCAGGAGAACCCGAGCTCTCCATCTCTTAGCCAATTGAGCGGCCATCCGGGCCCCCTTTAAGGCATAAGATGAGCCATCGGTGGCTACCAATATCTTTTTAAACACTCTCCCTCCTTTGATCGGGGTCAATCCGATAAAGGGCCTTGTCAGATTTCGGGCAAGGTGGCTACAGAGAGCTGTGGATTACTTTCTGGAAATGGAATCCATAGATAGCGAAGGTTATGGCCAAGGGGAAGAGTCGAGGACGTTTAAGAAGACACCAGGAGAAGAGTTTCCAGTAGTGTTCCCTCTGCCCTCCATCTAAACCTAAGACCCAAATGGACCTTAAGAGTGCCTTCAGGTGGACAAAACGGAGCTTGAGTCCCTTCCCCGGGGTGGGTTTAAACTCCATTAAGAATGTCCTGATCCTCTCATAATACTCTTTCTGGGAGTAGATTGTATTCAGGATCCTCTTGTATCCAGTGATCAATAGTTCGCGGTTCATCTTGGGGACGAAATTGAGCGAATAGTCCATATTATCGCCAGAGATGTCCTTTAATAGGCGGTTTTCCCTTTTCAGCCTCTGGTAAAGCCTTGTTCCTCGAGGGGCGTTGAGCAGGCCAACCATCGCCGTAACAATTCCACTTCTCTGAATGAAGCTGATCTGCCGCCCAAATACAGAGGGCGGATCGCTATCAAAGCCCACGATGAATCCCCCTTGGACCTCTAAACCGTAGTTTTGCATCTTTTTCACATCGGCTACCATGTCTCGATTTCTGTTCTGAAATTTGCCACATTCGGTTAAACTTTCCTCATCTGGGGTCTCTATCCCTACAAATACCGTGTTGAATCCGGCCTTCACCATCAGCCTCATCAGCTCCTCGTCGTCGGAGAGATCTATTGAGGCCTCTGTGTTAAAGGAGAAGGGATGGTGATTCTTCTCCATCCAGTCTATGAGAGCGGGCAGGATTTCCTCTTTTAACCTTCTCTTGTTGCCGATAAAATTGTCATCAACGAAAAATACCCCTTCCCTCCACCCTTGATTATACAGGGCATTCAGTTCACCCAAGATCTGATCTCTCCCCTTGGTCCTTACTTTGTGTCCATTCAAGACGATGATATCACAGAACTCACAGTTAAAGGGACAACCCCTTGAATATTGGATATTCATCGAGGCATAATTCCTCATATCTACCAGTTTCCAGAGGGGGATAGGAGTCTTTCTCATGTCAGGAAACTCCTTGGTTGTGTAAACCCTTCTCGGCTTACCATTTTTCAGATCCTCTAAAAATAGGGGGAGGGTGATTTCAGCCTCGTTAAGCACAAAATGGTCTATATCGTTCCCAAAATTCTCCCATCCGGTGGTAAAGAGGGGTCCCCCAGCGACCGTTTTCACCCCCAGATTTTTGCATCTGGCAATTACCCTTTTTACCGACTCCTTCTGCACAGACATAGCGCTGATAAAGGCATAATCGGCCCATTTGAGGTCCTTATCACTTAAGGATATCACATTCATATCCACCAATCTTTTCTCCCACTCCTGGGGGAGTAGGGCGGCAACCGTCAGGAGCCCCAATGGGGGGAAGGAGGCCTTCTTGGAGATGAATTTGAGGGCATGCTTAAAGCTCCAGAAGGTATCCGGATATTTTGGATAGACCAAGAGTATTTTCATAATGAAGTTTACCTCATTTTTTAACAGTTCACCACGGAACCTCACGGGGAAATGCAATTAAGGATTAAGGATTAAGAATTAAGAATGAGGTTTATGCTGGTTATTTCTGGTTCCCGATCCCTGTGAACTGATTACTGATCCCCGTTTTTCCGCGCTCTTTGTGGATGATAACATCCACAAAATCTTGGGCCAGGGCGGGAGCCCTACCTGCACGGCCAAAGAGCATTCCCAAGATAAACCTATTTTCCTACTTTGTCAAGTTATTTAATTTTCAGAGGTTTAGAATCTGAAGTTGAGGCAGATAGCTGTATAGGTGCTGGTCATCACAGGTCACGGAGAACAGGAGTCAAGTCATCTGCCCTCAGATCAGGGGATCTAATAGCTCGGTTGCCTACAATACGAAGGAACCCTGCACTAAAGTGCGGTAGAACCCCGATTCTACTACCAAATACCCTTTGCCGTCAGAATCGGGGTTCTGACGGCTCAGGCAAAGCCACTAAGATCGCAGAGGAAATAAAAAGCAAAAGAGAGATGAAATAAAACGATTAGTTAATAATCTTTAAACTTTGCGTCCTTTGCGACTTTGCGGTGAATTGTTTGGTTGCGGCTTTGCCGCGCTATGATCTCTGTGGCCCTGTGGTTAAATGGACCAACCCAACAATCAAGAGTTACTACCTTTTTCTGAGAAGATATATGAGTTTAGTAGGGGATTGTCAAGGGATAAAAGAGCCATTTGCGCTGTTGTGAAGTCCGCATGGAATAAGGGCAAGAGACTATGGTCAAAATAATTTTACCCCAACCCGACTATCTGATTTCGTGCACTTACGGCACCCACTTTCGGAGAGGACAGAGATTTCACCCCACGCC
>DAOVCL010000026.1 GCA_030670005.1 Candidatus Zixiibacteriota bacterium
GGTGAAAATCAGGAGAATAAACGAGAGTAAAGGGGGAAATCACCCTAAGTAAAAGTTTAAACCTTAAGAAAGGAGGATAAAATGCCAGGTGGAGATAGAACTGGGCCTGCAGGATTTGGTCCAATGACCGGCAGGGCAGCCGGATACTGTGCCGGCTATCCTGTGCCCGGTTATATGAACCCTATCCCAGGACGAGGCTATGGGGGAAGGGGAAGGGGAAGGGGATATTGGGGAAGGGGTGGAGGTCGAGGTTATCGGAACGGGTATTATGCCGCTGGATTCTCCAGGTGGGCCAGGGCTGGTATGGGATACCCAGCTTGGGGGGCAGTTCCGGCCGCAGGATATCCCTCTCCATACTATCCCTAAGGAAAGAGTCTGAGGGAACAATCCCTCTAAAGTAGAAGTTTAAACTTGAAGAAAGGACGATAAAATGCCAGGTGGAGATAGAACTGGGCCAGCAGGATTTGGCCCAATGACTGGTAGGGCAGCCGGATACTGTGCTGGTTACCCTATGCCCGGTTATGTGAACCCCATTCCTGGACGAGGCTATGGGGGATGGGGAAGGGGTGGAGGTCGAGGCTATCGGAACTGGTATTATGCTACTGGACTCCCCGGGGGTGCCCGGGCTGGTATGGGATATCCAGCTTGGGGGACCGCTCCGGCGGCAGGATATCCCCCTCCAGTTGCTCCCTATGGCTCACCGTATGCTCCAAACTATGGTACGTCCCTAACCGGTGAGCAGGAGATCGATGCGCTTAAAGGACAGGCGGAATATTTCGAGGATGCACTCGATGGGATCAAGAAGCGAATCGAGGAGCTGGGAAAAAGGAAGGAAGAGAAGTAAGATGCCCCAGGTGAGGGAAAAGGCCCACCTTCCCTCACCTGGTAGTTTTATCCAGTAAAGGAGAATCTTATGAAAATTGTGGTGACAGCAACAGGAACTGACTTAGAGGCAAAGATTGACCCCAGATTCGGCCGGTGTCCATATTTTCTTTTTGTGGATACGGACACAATGGATTTTGAGGCGGTGGAAAACTCCAGTGTCACGCTTGGTGGGGGAGCGGGAATTCAATCTGCTCAATTCGTGGCCGAAAAGGGAGCCAAAGCAATACTTACTGGCAACTGTGGCCCAAATGCCTACCAGACTCTAACTGCTGCTGGGATTCAGGTGATAATTGGAGCCAATGGTTCTGTGAGGGAGGCTGTGGAAAAGTTCAAATCTGGAGGTTTTGCTGCAACTTCTCAACCTAATGTGCAGGGCCATTTCGGTACTAGTGGTCAGCCTTTTTCAGGCCAAACGGGAGTAGGGTTTGGCACCGGTATGGGAAGGGGGCGAGGAATGGGTCGTGGTATGGGGATGGGAAGAGGAATGGGGGCGATGTCCCCAACAGGGGGTATGCCTACCTCACTGAGTAAAGAGGAAGAATTGGCGATGCTCCGGGATGAGTCCCGGGCTATGGAGGAGGAGAAAAATCGGCTAATGGAGCGAATTCGTCAGCTCGAAACTGGGAAAGTAAAGCAAGTCATTGCCAGAATCGACCAGCAGAAGTGTAACGGCTGTGAGGCTTGTCTCCCTGTCTGTCCTCCTCAGGTTATCCAAATGGAAGGTCAAAAAGCCGTGGTGAAAGATGGCTGTACAGCCTGTGGCCAGTGCGTAGATGTATGCCCAACCGGAGCCATAACTATGAGCTGATTTTAAGGTTCAAAAATGAGGATAATAGTTCACCACAGATGACCACGGACAGATAAGAAATGATCAATTATCAATGATCAATTATCAATGGAAAATGACACCTCAGGATTTTCTGCTTCATTTCATTTTAACTTGCTAATTGTTTAATTGACCATTGATGATGGTCCATTCTGTACTACAAACTTGCAAAATCTTGTTTTTTTGACAAAGTTTTTCAGACTACCTTGGCGAGAAGCGGTAAAAATCAAAGAGTTACCTATGGTATTTCCCTGGAGATTCTGTGGTGAATTGTTATGACTTCCTTATCTATTCGTGTAGATTCGTTTATTCGTGTCATTCGTGTTCCAGAGATTCAGTGAAATCCGTGTAATCCGTGGCTGTTGTTTGGTTGCGGCTTTGCCGCGCTGAGAGATTCCGTGGTGAATGTTACAAAATTAGAAAGCGAGGTGAAGATGCCCAGAGGAGATGGAACAGGTCCTTCGGGGCAAGGACCGGGAACTGGCAGGGGAATGGGGATGGGACGTGGAGGTGGTCGGGGAAAAGGGGGAGGTTTTAGCTTGGGGCCAGGTGGAACCTGTGTCTGCCCAAGCTGTGGTAAGAAGGTCCCCCATTCCCTGGGATCCCCTTGTAATCAGATGAAATGCCCTGCCTGCGGGGCAGCTATGACCAGGGCCAGGTAGACTGGCTTAACTCCCAGATGAAGATAGCCATTGCCAGTGGCAAGGGGGGAACGGGAAAGACCACTGTGGCCACAAACCTAGCCCAAACTTTGGCAGAAGAAGGCCGGAAGGTAACCTACTTCGATTGTGATGTGGAGGAGCCGAATGGACATATCTTCCTCCAGCCAAAGATCGAGAGGAAAGATTCAGTCGGGATACCCGTTCCCCAGGTGGATATGGAGAAGTGCACCGGCTGCGGGCTCTGCGGCCAAATCTGCCAATATAGCGCCATCGTGGTCATCAACAAAAAGGTATTGACCTTTCCCGAACTCTGCAATGGCTGTGGAGGTTGTTCACTGGTTTGTCCCGTTGAAGCCATCAGTGAGGTTCCCCGTCAGATAGGAGTGGTCGAAGAGGGAAGGGCAGATGGTATAAGGTTTTTCCAGGGTATTCTGAGGGTTGGGGAGGTCAGATCAACGCCACTTATCCGCCAGGTTAAAAGATCTCTCTCCTCTTGTGATGGGATAAAGATCGTTGATGCTCCACCGGGAACATCCTGTCCGGTGATCGAGGCAGTGAAGGGGGCAGACTTTGTCCTCTTGGTAACAGAGCCCACCCCATTTGGCCTCAATGACCTCAAGCTTGCTGTAGGTATGGTTAGGGAGTTAAAGATTCCTCTTGGCGTGGTGATCAACCGTGCCGATGTAGGAGATGATGAGGTTAAGGTATATTGCCAAGCCGAGGGGATTGAGCTCCTGTTAGAGATACCAGACGATCGTAGGGTGGCCGAGGCCTACTCTCGAGGAGAATTGGCCGTCAATGCCCTTCCTGAATATCTACCTTGGTTTCATAGATTGAGTAGGTCCATAGAGAAAAGCCTTAGTCAATAGAAGTGAAAGGAGAGGGAACATTATGCCTGTCTTTGAATATAAGTGCAAAAATTGTGGGCACATAACCGAATTTTTAGAGAAAGCCGATTTTCACGGAGAGCACATTTGTAGTAATTGCCGCGGCCAGGTGATGGAGAAGCTTCTCTCCACCTTCAGTGCCAGGATCTCTGGTAGCTCATCTCTCACCAGCAGCGATTCCTGCCCCACCGGGACTTGCCCGCTTTCTTGAGTGGTAGAGAGCCCTTCACCGGACTTCTATGAGCGGCTCAAACCCTGGCTTTTCAGCCAGATTGCCCAGGAGCTTAGGTCTGCCTACCGCATTTTAGATCTGGGCTGCGGGGACTGTAAGCTCGTCCGTTGGCTGGCGGAAACCTATGGAAAAAACACCATAGGGGTAGACATATCCGGCTTGGAATTTCCCCCAGAGGGAAAGAGGGTAAACTGCATTCGGGCAGATGCCAAGTCGCTTGATTTTCTGAACGAAGTGACCATAGATGCGGTTGTCCTCATCTGGTCTCTACATGAGATGGATAGTCCCCTGGTCGTCCTCCAGGAGGCTAGAAGGGTTCTTCGCTTGCTGGGAGAGATCCTCATCGTTGAATTCCCTCCAGGTTCCTTGGCTCAGAGCCTATGGAATGAAGACTACTATTCTATGGGAGAATTGGCCAATATGCTAAGGAAAGCCGGCTTTTGGAGATCAGAAGTGAGGTTAATTGCCCATCGTCAGCTAACCTGGGCTAAGGGGTTCAAAGTCTCACATCCAGAGGTCATCAGATGAAGGAGCTTGTGGTCATAAGCGGCAAGGGGGGAACAGGCAAGACAAGCATTGTTGCCTCTTTTTCTACCTTGTCTCAGAGGAAGGTTCTGGCCGACTGTGATGTGGATGCAGCAGACCTATGGCTTATCTTAGAGCCCCGTATCCTCCGCCGGGAATCCTTCTCAGGGGGTAGGAGGGCACAGATAATCGAGAAGAAATGCACGGCCTGCGGGAAATGCCAGGAGGTCTGCCGCTTTGATGCTATCTCCTTCGATGGTTCAGCGAACAGCTTGGTAAAGAGGACCTATAGGATAGATCCAATTGACTGTGAGGGATGTGGCGTCTGTGCCTACTTCTGTCCGGATGGAGCCATTGATTTTCAGGAGCAGATCAACGGTGAGTGGTTCATATCTGAGACCCGTAATGGGCCAATGGTGCACGCTAAGCTGGGCATCGCTGAGGAGAACTCAGGGAAGCTGGTTAGCTTAGTGCGGAAAGAGGCCAAGCACCTGGCTGAGGAGAAAGGGTTGGACCTGGTGATTATCGACGGCTCACCAGGCATTGGCTGTCCGGTAATTGCCTCAGTCACGGGAGCGGATCTGGTTCTGGTGGTTACCGAGCCTACCCTCTCTGGCCAGCATGACTTAGAGAGGGTGGCTAAATTGACCGCCCATTTCGGCATACCAACGGTGGTCTGCATCAACAAATATGACCTCAATCCGGAGGTGTCCGCCACAATAGAGGCTCGAACAGAGGAGGCAGGGCTAAAGGTTGTTGGCAAGGTGATATATGACCCTGCGGTAACCAAGGCCCAGATTATGAGGGCCAGTGTGGTAGAGTACACAGGCGGCAAGGTGGCAGAGGATATCAAATCCCTCTGGAGGCACACAGTCTATGCACTGGGCTGAACTGATTTAGATAGAGATAGAGAGAAGAGACCGCCTACACTAAAGGTGATAGGTGCAGGGTGATAGGGGTGCGTCAACTCCTGTTGACGCAATACTGTGACAGGAGTTACAGCATCTCCGTCCAACGATTCCTAAGATAGGTGAAAGATAAAGGGGGGTTTTACCTGACACCTTCAGAAGTGGGGACTTAGTGCTCCATTTCTTAAGTTCTGTTACGTATTATTTGATACAGTCATACACAAGCGGCTGTTGGTTACAAGCAAATCCGAATATCGAAATTCGAAACAAATCTGAAATTCAAATGATCTAATTCTTCAAACAAAAACTAAATCTTTCTTTCTCTTTGTCTTGAATTTTGGATTTTGGTCATTCGGGCTTGTTTCGGATTTCGTGCTTCGGACTTTGACATCATGTCCAACATCAATGTTGCTTTAACCATCAACTTCGGCGAATATGTTACAATATTTGTGAAAAGGTCCACTTAGTCAGAAGTTATTGACCAGCCTGAGGTGGAGCTTGGCCTGGCCCAGGGAGGCTCCCCTTCCCCAACCTATATCCAGCCCCATAATCCCCGCTTTGGAGCCAATAGATAAGCCAAAACCGTAGCCCCACATCCTCCCCGAACTGTTGCCTTCCCCTTTCGGAAAGCTGAAGTATCCGTAGTCAAAGAAGGGGTAGATGCGCGATAGCCTTCCTAAGAGGAACCTGTATTCTAAGTTCAACCAGGCCACCAGCGATCCATGAGCGGCTTCCTCTTCATATCCCCTTACCGTCTTCTCCCCTCCCAGGGTGAACTGATCGGAGAGGGGAATTGCGGATTGATCCCCCTTTATCTGAGCAAGGTGGAGTCTTAGATTTAAGGCCTGCCCGGAAAAGGGGGAGAGGGAGGGCTCCAGATCTGTTGTTATCCTTGTGTTCCATCCCTTGTGGGGACCATCATCCCCGGGTAGGTAATCCCTTCTCCAGCCATACTCAAAGGAGGTGCGGTAGAATATCCCCTTTCTGGGATTTGGGGGGTAATCCCTGGTCTCTATGGAGATCTGAGTCCCTAAACTATATCTACGCATACTCCCAGATGAGTCATCCCATATCGCCCTCTCCCAGCGGGCCTTCCCTCCCCAGCCAACCCGTTCCCCAAGCGGGGCATCTGAAGAGAGAGAGGCGGAAAATTGATTGAACTGACCCCTCTTCTCCCTCTGCTCCACTTTACCCCCTAAGGAAAAGGGAAGGTTGAAGAAGAAGGGCTCCCGATAGGCAAAGCCAATCACCGAGTCCCCCGGCCTTAACCTCTTCCATCTGAGCTCCGCTCTCCTCCCAGTCCCGCCGATATTCCCTAAGGAGAGGAGAACGTTCCCGCTTATCTCCCCTCTGGGGGAAGCCGAGTATCCCAGGATACCTTCCGCCTGATTGTTTGCCTTCTCCACTACCTGGAGGATAACCTCTCCCTTCTGTGGTTCTTCCAAGACCCTTATCTGTGGTTTATCTACCTTGAAGAATAGTCCGCTCCTCTCCAGCCTCCTCTGGGCCAGATCGAGTTCTCTCTGATCGAAATAGTCCCCCGGCCTTATCCCGCTCACCCTCTTAATAAATGAGTTCCTTGTTTTCCTATTACCCTCGATTTCGATCCTCTCTATTTTTACCCTTGGCCCTTCCATTATATGAAAGCAGAGGTTGACCTTATCCTTCTCCATCTCCCAATTGGAGAGGCCCACCTCGCAGAAGGGGAACCCCTGGTTCTCATAGAATTCGATGATCCTCTCTATATCGTTCCTCACCATCCCCTGGCTGAACCTTCTTCCGCGCCTGGTCTCCAGCAAGGGGAAGAGATCCTGGGCGGTAAAGAAACCCTGACCATCAAATTCAACCTTACCTATTAGAGTAAGATCTCCCTCGTCAATATTCAGGCTAAGAACCCCATCGGCGGTAACTTCCATCTTAACCCTGACCGAGAGATAACCCCTTTCCTTATACTCGGTGAGGATCCTCTCCACCCCATGGGCTATCTCCTGAGGGCTATAGTTTGCCCTCTCCCTCAGGGATAAGGCCCTCTTCACCTCTTTCTGGGAGATGGCCCTTTCGCCCTCCACCTGGATTCCCTTTATCTCTAACCCCTGCACAGGATAGGGGAAGAAAAGGGAGAGGAGCAGGAGATAGGAGATAACAGAGATTACATTTCGGAATTTCCCAGAAACTGCGGAATGTCGAGGATTGTTTGCAGGGGGGAGGCCCTCTTCAATGGGAAATTTATAAGCGAAGCGAGCTGATTTCATAGTTTGGCAATTTACATTTTTGGACAGGATAAATAACATTCATTAAACACCGAAAATCACTGAAAAATAAAAAATTCTAAGGGAGAATGCATTGTAATTTTTCTGAAGTTTCGCTGTTGTTCTGTACTACAATCTTTCAAGATCTTGTTTTTTTGACAAACTTTTTTAACCGCAAAGCTCGCAAAGTAGGCGCAGAGAAGGCAGTGGCTCCGTGGTGACTATTCAGCTATCAGCTTTGTGTCTTTCCCCATTTTCGCCTTTATGTCTCTTGGCTTTCGTCTTTTCAGTGCAATCCGTGGCCCCTGTTTGGTTGCGGCTTTGCCGCGCTGTGTTTCCTTGTATGATTTGGGGCAAAAATCATGTAAATCCTGTTAGAAAAAGTTCTGTCGATTACGGATAAGTTTAAAATAGGGCTCTCACCTCCATTCTTCCCCTTTGCCTCCATCCCCAGAGGGGATCGGATTTGGCCCGATAGTTCAGCTCAGCGGTGAGCAGGTTGCTGAGCTTGTAGCAGAGGGTAGTAGACCAGCTTAAGGTATCCCCGGGCCTTCTCCCCTCAACCATAGCCCAGGTGAGGAAGGCCCCTTTCGGTGATTGGACAACCCTAT
The DNA here is from genome assembly GCA_030670005.1 of Candidatus Zixiibacteriota bacterium. Taxonomy (GTDB): domain Bacteria; phylum SM23-81; class DAOVCL01; order DAOVCL01; family DAOVCL01; genus DAOVCL01. Next base: position 7,786 of record DAOVCL010000026.1, read on the forward strand.
CCCAGCCGAACTCCACTTCAGCTTTCCCCCTTCTCAGGAAGGATCTGGTGACCTTTGGGGCCAGGGAAAAAAGCCTTGCCGTCACCCCGGAGGTGGAGTTGTAATCCCTTTCATACCCTCCGCCCAAGGAGATTGTGAGGTCCTGATTTAACCGTAAAGAGCTTTCGCTCCCGAGTTGGTATAGTCTGACATTATACTGGTTAAGGCCCCCCACTTTTCTTCTTTTTTTGCCAGCCGAAATGTTCAATTTGAGGCTTATATCATCGGTAAGGTTGTAGTGGAGGGAGGTCTCCTTCTTATCCTCAAACTCCTCTTCCACCCCTTCCCCAAACCTCCCATCCTTGAGCTTGTTGAGGGAGTATCTCAGGGTCAGCGACCCGCGCGGGGAATAGGGGAGAAGGTCCACCTCCTCCTGTAAGGAGATCTTCCCATACTCCCCTTTAAGGCCGATGGAGGGAAGGACTCTCCTCTCCTGTCTTCTCTCCTCCTCCCATCTGAACCAGGTCTGGAACCTGAGGAATGATTTGGGCTCGGCCCTCAGAGACAGATCCCCATCTATCCGAGAGGAAGGATATGCCTCGCCCGTCTCTTCGGTGATCATTATGTAATCCCCTTCCTCATCTGGTATCCAATCCTCCCCCTCCTTTCTGTAATCCCCCTCTCCCTCTTCCACCTTCAGATAGGTCTTTACCCGGTTGGAGGAGTAGATGCTATTGGCCTGGTAATGGATTTCCCCTTCCCATCCTGGTCGGTGATACCTCATCTCCAACCTGCCCATATCCTGACAAGCCTTTATCCCTGGGCCTCTCCGGCGGGAATAGGTAAGGCTACCACCCCAATTTCTCCATCCCTCAAATTCTATCTGGGTCTGCCAGGTGCGGGAGGTCCCCTGGGTTTCACTCGCATACTGTGGACTATGAACTGTCTTCTCTACCAGATCAGAGGAGAGGGAGAGAGGTCCCAAGCCCTTGTAGGAGAAGAAAGCCATTCTGTTCTCAGTATGGAAATCCCTTCCTTCCCTCTTCCCTCTCTCCCTGAGGTAACCCAGCCCCACCGATGTCCTGCCCAAAGAGAGACTACCTTTGGCTTCATTCCTGATTGATTTGCCCTCCTGTAAGGAATCAGGGCCGGCGGTCAAGGCCTTCCGCAGATGGTAACTCAGCGACAGGATATTAAACCCCTGAAACTCTCCCCCATATCTTCTCCTCAGAGAGCTTAACCTCTCCCTGGTGTATAGCCTGCCCGCCTCAGAAAAGAGCGTTAAGCCGTGAAGGGGGGAGAGGGCAGCGGATAGATTCCAGCTTCTCAGAAGCCGATCCTGGTGGGTGGGGTCCAGCCCCCACCCACTCCTGTAGTCCCTCTCCTCGCCACTTCTCAGGGGGACAAAGTTCGGTTGGCGATCCTCGTAGTCTCCCTTCAGGCCTAACTGAGGGAGGGAGAATCTCCCCAGGGACAGTTCGTTTAACCCTATCGCACCGGAAAGAGTCATTGCTCTTCCTAAGTTGTCCTCATCATCGTGCGGGGAGAAGAGGTTTCGATCCTCCCTGCTCAGGGCAACCTCCCCACCCAGCCTTATCGCGGAATCAGGCTGAGCTTTAAAGCCAAAATTGGAGTAGAGATGAGATTGAGGAAGGGAGAAAAATATCTTGGGGGAGTAATCACCACGGCCAGGATATACATAGCGGTAGTTCCCCTCCTCAGTCTTGATGTAGCTTCCCCTGCCCTGGCCAACCCAGGAAAAGCTAACCTGATGGGACCCAGAATCTGCCCCCACCCAGAGATAGTAGGGATTTCCCAGGGAGTCAACTACCTGAATATAGTCCCCCTTTCCCTCCCCTAAGAATTTGGCCCCGTCGATCCAGGCAGAGTCAGGATTATCTCCCACCTTCCTGAGGACATCCTTCTCCACCTCCCCTAAGGGAAAGCTCAGGGGATCTCCCCGATCGTCTGATTCCCTCATAAGGGAGGAGAAGAACCTTACTTTACCTCCCCAATCCCAGCCACCCTGGCCGATGTAGAAACTCCTCTGATAGTCCCTGAGGGTGTATTGAAACTCCACTACGATCACCGATTCAGAGCCAATTACCCTCTTGGGGGTGAAACTGAGCGATGCCTCTTGATAGTTTATTGTGTAGTCCCTGTCCTCTCCTCTTTTCAGGGGGATTCCATCCAGCCAGACCCTCTCCGTCCCGGCCAAAATGGAGATGTTCCTCTCTTCCCCTTTGTCATATAGTTTATAGGGGCCTTGTTTTCCCTCTTCTCCCTGAAAGCGATTGGTCATAAACCTCCCCCGGGATACAGCCCCAGCCAGGAGAAAACGGCCCGAGGGAAGGTCGGCGCCAGCCCTTACCCCTTGAAGTTTCCTGCCTGGGGGGGAGAATCTACCCTCTTCCTCTGAGAGGTCGAAATCACCCAGGGAGGCGGAGAGAGTCGGACCCTGCACCTCTATGAGGAGGCGATCAAGAGCACTCAGATTCTGGGTTGTCCCTGAAGGTTGGAGGGGAAGGTTCTCATCGGTGAGAATGGCCATTACAGTCACATCCGGGGTGAGTTGTCCGGTGATGTTTAGCCTGAGGGATTGGTTGAAGGCAAGATCCCGATCCGATCCCATACTTACCCTCAGGGATTTGCTTCCCCTTACCTGGAGGGAGAAGGGGGAGGGGAGGGGTGAATCATCTATGACTTTATTTACCTTAGGAGGCGAAAGATCGCCTCTCACCAACTCCCTATGGAAATAACGAAGCTTCAAGATGAGAGGCAACCTCTGGTATTCCACCCTAATGATCTCCCCCAGGGGGATGAGGCTGGAGAATCTGATTTCCCCTCTCCCGTAGTCAATGGAATAGTCCCTATCCCTTTGCCTCGTCTTTCCATTTACAGAGATCTGTTCCCTCCCCCTGAGGAGGAATCCATCTGGAAGCTGATAAGGCCCTCTGGTTCCGTTCCCCTTAAGGCGGGCTGACCTATACCTTAGGGAGAAAGTTTGGGTATAAGGTTGGGCCTTTGCCCATACGAAGAGAATTACGAAAAGGAGGGAGATAAAAATTGGCCTTTTCAATTTAAACCTATTGGCCGATTTGATATACGGCTACCCTGGCCTCAGATTGGTCAACAACCCAGAGTTTTTTATCAGTGGGGGAGATCTCCAGCTTTCCTGGAGGAAATGGCAGGGGAAACTTTTCCATAAGTTCCCCCTGAGGGGAGAAGAGGAAGATAGACCGAGATGGTTGCTCTGATACCCATATATTCCCAGCTCCATCTATAGCCATCCCCATAGGCTCAATTAAGATCCCCTCTCCTATAGTTCCTATGAGCGCGCCGACAAAATCGAAGACTAACAGCCTTCCCGTTCCGTCCGTAACATAGATCCTGTCTTGGGAATCAACGGCTATGTCCATTGGTTTTAGGATAGTGCCGGAGGGGGAATAGAAGCGCTGGAACTCCCCCTCTGGGGAGAGGAGAAAAAGTCCATCCTGATGGGAGTCTATCACAAATATCCTTCCACTTCTATCCAAGGATAGACCAGAGGGGAAGCTCAGAGGGGAATCCCCTTCAGAACCCTTTCCTATGGAGAAGAGGAATCCCAGATCCCTATCCAAGGCCTGAACCTCCCCCTTGAGGCCATCGAGTAGATAGAGCTTTAAGTCCCCTCCAAAGGAAAGATCCACTGGATGGGAGAATCTACCTCCTCCCTGACCATAGCCTTCTGTCTCGTCCAAAAGCATCCCTTGAGAATCGAATTTCTTTACCCGATTATCGCCGCTGTCGGCAATATATAGGTTACCCCAGGGGTCAGTGGTCAACCCCAGGGGCCGTTTTAGAGAGCCCTCACCAATAAAGCCAATGAATTTTAATCTCCCCGGAAACCTCTCCCTCTGCTCGGATAGAGAACCCAACCTTATATTTGTTCCCGCACAGTAAAAATTGGAGAGAAGAAGAATGCTCAGGAGGCTAAGTTTTAAAATTCTGTTAGGCATTGTTTGTGTGACGACAGCCGACGGTTACTGTTTCAATTCTTAGGCAGTTCATTTTTCATTCTCAATTCTTCATTTCCCTTTAATGGGATCGTTTAAATCCCTGCTTTAATGAATAACCTACTCTCACAAGGTTGACCAGTATTTTCTTTGCACTTCCTTTATCTCTTCCACTCTTTTCTTCACCTCTTTATTCTTACTTACCGCGCCTTCCTTTGTCTCCATCCTATTTGACAAAAGCGAATTGAAGACAGATGAGGCGGATTCTGCAATAGCATCAAGGTTATATCCTCCCTCTAAAGCCATCACAATTCTCCCTTTGCTGTTCTTTTTCGCTATCTTTTTTATTACATCCGTGAATAACCCGAATCCTAAAGATGTCACTTTCATTGCTGCTAAGTGGTCAGCAATATGTGGATCAAATCCGACGGATATAAGCACAAATTCGGGGCTGAAGTCCATAGCTATCGGCAACAAAATATTGTTTAGCGCATATAAATAGCCAGCGTCATCGGTACCGGGCGGAAGCGGGACATTTACTGTGAAACCCTCACCTTCTCCTTTACCTACCTCATCTATCCATCCTGTGCCAGGATAATGAGGATATTGATGAGTGGAAAAATACAAGACAGAGGGATCCTCAAAAAACACCTCCTGCGTACCATTACCATGATGCACATCCCAGTCAGCAATCAAAATGCGTTTAAGGCCATATTTTCTTTTTAAATGCTCGGCGGCAATCGCTATATTGTTAAATATGCAGAACCCCATACCTCTACTCCGGATAGCGTGATGGCCCGGTGGTCTTATCAATGCGAAAATTTGCTTTAGGTTATTAGAGTTATCCATTACTTCGTCAACCGCTTTTATTACTCCACCAGCGGAAAGCAATGCTATTTCGTAAGTGTCACTGCATAACGGCGTATCCGGGTCAAGCATGCCACCGCCTCCCTTGCACATCGCTTCTACCTTCTTTATATATTTCTCTGCATGCACACACGCTATCTGCTCTTCCGATGCCTTCATTGGAGTAATTCTTTTCAGTCTTTCAGTAACACCTACTTCTTCCAGCTTCTTCATTATGTGTATCAGACGCTCTGCGTTCTCTGGATGATTTCCAGTATTATGTCTCAAGTAATCTTCGTGATAGACGAATCCAGTGTTCATCATACCTCTGCAACGTCCGCCGACGGCAGACCAAGGGAAAATTGAGAATTATGAATGGAGAATTAAGAATTAGGTTGACTTTGAGGTTTTCACTATGGAGGTCAAGATGCTTATCAACTCTTCTGAGTCTTTAAGTAGAGGCGTAACCTCCTCTGCTGACATTAATTCTGAGTCCCTAATAAGTCTCAGCCAGTAATTACTTTCCCTTGCTTCCTTCAAAGCAGTAGTCATTTTATAGGTGAAGTCGCCTTTACTAAAGGCGCCAATGGCTTCCTCAACATTCGCCCCAACAGATGTTCCAGAGTCAAGGAGTTGTCCCCCAACTCTGTAACCAACCACTCCTTTGGGTAGTTTCATCACAAACTTAATGATCTTCAGAGCAAATTTATATGATTTTTGTTTGATAACATTTTCCTTCATTGGCAGTTCATTTTTAATTTTTCATTCTCAATTCTCCATTTCCCGTGTAACGGGATCGTTTCAATCCTTGTTTTAATGGATGTTCCTCACTCACATCTTTTTCGCTGTAACTTCAAAGAATATAGGGACTTGATTCACCTTTCTCAACAGGTTAAATGGCCAATTTTCTGGGTCAAATGGGCCCAAATTATCCCCCTTTTGACTTCCCTTTACATATAATCTGCCAATGTAACTGATAATAATCCAAGTAGTTAACATTTCTCCGGCTTCAAACACAGATATTTTTGTAACAGCAGTCTATACATTTCGCTCTGCTTCCGGTCTTCTTCGGATAGTATCCGTTTTGCACTATTCTCAATATCTCCTCAATTATCCTTGTGGCATTATCAAAGTCAGAGGGTTTGAATACAACCTCTCGCAAAAGGTTTTTGGAGCGGACATAGACCAAGAACCCCTTCTTTACCGGCTTTTCATAGTTTTCCTGAATCAACAGAGCCTCTAAGGTCAACTGGGACCTATGAGTTTTGAAAATATAGGGTCTATATTCGGCGAACTTATACTCTAAAGGGGCCATTGTCCCATCAGAGAAGGAGAGAACCTCATCTACCACCCCTCGGATTTTATGCTTAAGACTGGAGAGATATACAGAGATCTCCTTGTCAACACATCCAATCTTCTTTCGCACATACTCACGGTTAACCTTTACCTTCCTTTCATGCACCTCTCTGCCCATAAGCACCTTGTAACGCAATTCTTGATGTTCCGGAATCATCAAAACCTGCTCAAAGTAGATAAACCTTGGGCAGAAAAGATACTCTATAACCTCAGTCGGGGTTATGGAGACAGCGTTCATCACTCCTTTCTTCTCACTCATTCCTCCTCGCTCACAGAAACAGCGCCTTCACCTCGTCTGTCACCAACTTCTTGTCAAATGCCTGGCCAATCAGCTTAACCTTGTTAAAGTCATCTTTGCACATAGGGAAGATGTAAACCGAATCATTCTCTTCATCTACCAGACTTTCTATCTTAAGGCTCAGTTCATCAATCCTGTTGAGGTTGAGGTCACCGAGGAAGACCGA
>DAOVCL010000135.1 GCA_030670005.1 Candidatus Zixiibacteriota bacterium
GTCTTGCCGGTGGTCTCTTCAATGGTTACCAAGTCATGCCAAAAATTTTTCAGACATTTATCCCTGCTTCTTCTTTTAATAAAAGCAGCAACACCTGTAGATAGGATAATAAAACCTATAGTTATGGCAAATGTATCAGGCATAATAAACTCCTTTTAATATACTTTCAGCTAAATCGGATTTAGCAAAAGAAAATGTCGTTCACCACCTCCACTGTCTTGGCTTGGATCAACAGCATATGAAGGAGGCTAGTAATTACCAAGACGGCAAGAACTAAATTGAATATCGAAATTCTTTCAACTTCTGTCAAGGAGAAATTTCTGCTCTTACAATTGGGGAAGGGTATCGCATCTGCCCGCTTCCTGAATGCCAGATATAGACTGAGCTTCCCAACTTCAGATTACGATAATAGTAAATTTTCCTAAGTATATTGTTCACTTGGGGAATACTCTGATAACAAAAAGAGATAATCCCCATTTTGATTGATGACTCATCGCCCTTCAAAGATTAAAACCGCACCATAAAAGTGATAAGTCATTCCTTAATAGGCATTTAAAAGATTTAGACCTAACAGGAATGGAACCAGTCAATTTCAATTTGACAATTGGAGCCTTTTCCCTTACAATTGGGCTATGAAGGTCATTGGGGTTACTGGAGGAATCGGTTGTGGGAAGACAACCCTCTGCAGGATGTTCCAGAGCTGGGGAGCCCAGGTCATTGACGCAGACCGGCTGGGCAGGGAGGTTGTGGAGAGCGATCCATCCCTCTTAAAGAGGTTAAAAAGGGAATTTGGAGGAACAATCCTTAACCCAGATGGGAGCCTGAACCGGAGGGAGCTGGGAAGATTGGCATTTAAGAGTCCAATGGCTCAGCTCAAGCTTAACCGCATCGTTCACCCCCCTCTTCTTAAACTGCTCAAAGAGAAGATCAGGAAGGCAAAGGACCCTGATCCACTGGTCGTCGATGCTGCCCTCCTGGTGGAATTGAACTTATGCGAAATCCTGGACTATCTCATCCTGGTCCGGGCAACCAAGGAGATTAGGATAAGAAGGATTGGCCGAAAATGGAACATAGAGGAGATAGAGGAGAGAATGGCCGCCCAGCTACCAGAGAAGGAGATAGCCATGAAGGCCAATCTGGTGATAGATAACAATGGAAGCCTGAAGGAGTTGGAGGCAGAGGCCCATAAGGCCTGGAAGATGATAAGTCAGCTTGGTGATGACATATAGCCTAGATTATTCATCAAAAAACGAGCCAGCAGAACCACTGTTCTGCCACGGTCAGATCAGGGGATCTGACCGCTCTCTATAAATAAACTCACAATATCAGAATACTATAGGACTTAAACCTCCTACAGGTTTCAAATCTGCGGATGTTGTTATTGCCTGGTTTGAGTCCTCCAGGCCATTAAGCGTATATTGAGGAATGTAATTGCCAACGTAGTAAAGGATTGAGTTCCTTAATTCTTAATTCTTAATTGAACTTCCCCCCTCACTCCACCCAGACATTTTCCTCCCCCAAGATTCCCATCAGCTTCGCCAGCATACCTGGTTTGGGATCAACCCTAACCCCCTTTGACTTTACCCTTATCCCCTCCTCCCTCGTCTCAAGATGGATCTCCAATCTGCAATCTCCGGTTGAGGGGGAAAGTATCCCCTTCACCTCCTCTAAGAGGCTCTCATCCAAGCCTGTGGTGGAGATCCTCAGATGGAGGGAGCGGGCGGGAAGTTTTCTGGCCTGGGAAAGGGGAAGTACTTGGAAGGCAACCAACTTAGCTCTCTCGGTCTCCTTGGTGGAGACCTTTCCCTTAAGCAGAACCATAGAATCATCTTTGAGTATATCCCTTGCCTCCTCGTATAGATCCGAGAATACAATGGCCTCAAAGCTTCCCGCAAAATCCTCTACAGTAAGAAAGGCCATAGGTTTCCCCTTCCGATCTTGGTTTAACCTTATTCCAGCTATGATGCCCCCCAGGGTTACTATCTGCCCCTCGATGCACTCCTGTAGGCTCTGGGCTGTAATATTGGCGTACCTCTTCAGTTCCTTCTCATATCTTTCCAATGGATGGCCGGAGACAAAGAAGCCAAGAACCTCTTTCTCCCTGGAGAGAAGGTAGCTGGTGGGCCATTCATCCACCTGGGGAAGTTCTGGGTGAGCGAAAAGTTCACTCCCCTCTCCAAAGAGGCTTGTCTGTCCCTTTGCCTTATCCCTACTGCTTTTCTGACCCCAGTCCATTGCTTGTTGCACCATACTCACCTTCTGCGCTCGATGGCCCTTAAGGGAATCCATGGCCCCTGCCTGGATGAGGCTCTGAATCATTCTACGGTTCACCAACCTAAGGTCAACCCTCTCGCAGAAGTCAAAAAGGTCCTTAAACTCTCTCCCCCCCTCTCTGGCTTTCACTATTGAATTTACGGCTTTATGGCCGACATTCTTCACTGCCCCCAAGCCAAAGAAAATCCTCTCCCCTTCCACCCAAAAACGGTCAAAACTACGGTTGACATCCGGGGGAAGCACCTCAATCCCCATCCTCTTGCATTCATTGAGGAGGATAACGACCCGATCTGAGTCGCCCATCTCACTGGAAAGGGAGGCAGCCATAAACTCCACAGGATAATGGGATTTCAGGTAGGCTGTCTGGTAGGCCACTAAGGCGTAGCCTGTGCTGTGGGATTTGTTGAAGCCATAACCGGCAAAATGGGCCATGAGGTCAAAGACCGCATCAGCCACCTCCTTCTTTACCCCTTTGGATAGGGCTCCTTTGATGAACTCCTCCCTCTGTTCGGTCATCATCTCGGCCTGCTTCTTGCCCATAGCCCGGCGGAGGATGTCTGCCTTTCCCAGGCTGAAACCGGCCATATCACTGGCAATTCTCATCACCTGTTCTTGATAGACTATCACCCCATAGGTCTCCTTTAAGATCGGCTCTAAGAGAGGATGAGGATAGTCGACCTTCCTCTTCCCATGCTTTCGCTGAATAAACTCATCGATCATTGCCGACCCCAGAGGACCAGGCCTATAAAGAGCGTTCATAGCGATCATATCCTCAAGCTTCTCCGGCTTGAGCTTGCGTAAGTAGTCCCTCATCCCAGAGCTCTCGAACTGAAAGACCCCCACCGTATCTCCCTTGGAGAGGAGTTTAAATGTCCTCTTGTCATTTAGAGGTGTGTCCTTAAGCTCTATCTTCTCCTTCTGATTTCTCTCGATAATCTCCAAAGTATCCTGGATTACGGTCAGGGTTCGCAAGCCCAAGAAATCCATCTTCAGAAGTCCTATATCCTCCAGGGATTTCATATCATACTGGGTGGTTACCTCCCCACCCTTGGCTGAACGAAAGAGGGGAACGAAGTCGGTGAGATCTGAGGGAGCGATGACCACTCCCGCAGCATGAGTGGAGGCATGCCTGGCTAACCCCTCCAGAACCTGAGCGTTTTTTAAAAGATCTTGCACCCGGGGGTCCTTCTCGGTCAACTCCCGCAGGGGTAGAACCTGATCTAACGCTCTTTTCAGGGTCATATCAGGCTCAAAGGGGATCAGTTTAGCTAACCTGTCCACCTCCATATAGGGCATATCCAGCACCCTCCCCACATCCCTGACCACCGCCCTGGCGGCCATTGTGCCAAAGGTGATTATCTGGGTAACATTTTTGGAGCCATACTTTTTCACCACATACCTGATTACCTTATCCCGATCCCTGTCCGAGAAGTCTATATCAATATCGGGCATACTGATCCTCTCCGGATTGAGGAACCTCTCGAAGAGCAGGTCATAGCCGATGGGGTCGATCTCGGTGATCCCCAGACAGTAAGCCACCAGGCTTCCCCCTACCGATCCCCTCCCCGGTCCCACGCTTATTCCCTGGTTGCGGGCATAGTCAATCAAATCCTTTACAATGAGGAAGTAGCCGGCAAACCCCATCTTCTCTATTATGCCCAATTCATAATCGAGCCTCTCCTCAAGCCTTGGGGTAACCTGGCGATACTTCTCCCTCAATCCACGATGGGAGAGCTCCCTCAAATAGGGACCGAGATCGTGGTAACCCTCAGGAAGGGGAAAATGGGGCAGATGAATCCTATCGAATTCGAGCATTAAGTTACACCCCTCGGCGATCTTGATGGAGTTGGATAGGGCCTGGGGAAGAGAGGAGAAGAGCTTCTCCATCTCTTGCGGGGATTTGAAGTAGATCTGGTCAGTGGAGAACTTGAGCCTGTCCTCGTCATGCACCTTCTTCCCGGTCTGGATACACAAAAGCAGATCATGGGCCTTATAATGTTCCCTTTTCAGGTAATGGCAGTCATTTGTAGCCACATATGGTATCCCCAGCTCCTGGGAGAGCTTAAGGAGTCCCTGTAGGGCTTTCCTCTCCTCCTCTATGCCATGGTCTTGTAGCTCAAGGAAAAAGTTTCCCTCTCCGAATATCTCCAGATATTCCTTGGCCGCCTTTTGGGCCTTCTTGTAGTTGCCAGAGATCAAAAGCCGGGGGATTTCCCCTTTGGCACAGCCACTTAAGCCGATAAGCCCCTTCCCCAACTTGGCCAAGGATTCCTTGTCCACCCGGGGCTTATAATAGAAACCCTCTAAGTATCCTATGGTGGAGAGCTTCATCAGGTTCTTATATCCCTGGTAGTCCTTGACCAAGAGGGTGAGATGGTAGGAGGCCTCGCTAAGGCCACCTGGGGAGGACCTATCCGTCCTTGACCCAGGGGCCACATAGACCTCGCTGCCGATGATGGGCTTGAGGCCTGCATTCATAGCCTTTTTGTAGAACTCTATGGCCCCAAACATATTGCCATGGTCGGTTATGGCCACTGCCGGCATATTGAACCTTTTGGCCTGAGCCACCATATCGTCTATCTTACAAGCCCCATCAAGGAGGCTATAGTCAGTATGATTGTGTAGATGAACGAACTTTGCGGCCATCTTACCTCCTCTTTCCTAAGAGCTTCGCTCCGATGACTCCAGCCATAAATCCACCTATATGGGCAAACCAGGCCACTCCTCCACCAAATCTCCCTCCCAGACTAGGGATCCCATTTAGAAGCTGAATAAAAAACCAGAGGCCAAGCAGAAGGAAGGCCGGTACCTTCATCAAACGGATAAAGTATCCAAATATGACCAGGGTTAAAACCCTTGCTCGAGGAAACCTCACTAAATACCCCCCCAACACGCCGGCTATGGCCCCGCTGGCCCCAATCATTGGGATCTCCGACCCGGGATCTGTGAGGATCTGGAGCCCTTCTGCAGCCAGCCCACAGCCAAGGTAGAAGAGGAGGAACCTGAGGTGTCCTATCTCCTCCTCCACATTGTCCCCAAATATCCAGAGATAGAGCATATTTCCTCCGATATGGAGGAGCCCTCCGTGCATAAACATAGAGGTAAAAGGGGTAAGGCGGACAGGGATTGGTGAGGAGGGAGGCAGATCTACCCCATGAGTTATCTCATAGGGGATAGCTCCCAACCTCAAGACCAACCCCCTCCCCCAGGAGAGCTGATAGAGGAAGAATATACAGTTTAACAGGATTATCCCTATCGTGACCAGGGGAAAGATATAGGTAGGATTTTCATCCTTTAGGGGTATCATCTACGTTTATAGAAGTATTCTCTAAAACACGAATTACAC